>DAOORM010000451.1:0-2240 GCA_035389265.1 Flavobacteriales bacterium
ATCGCTGAAGTGTACAACGCGGGTGGTGGCCGTTACGCCAATTGTTCCATGCTCGAAGCCATCGCCCTCTGTGAGCGGATCACGGGCAACCGCATGCACATCACCCTTTCGGAAACCAATCGCATTGGCGACCACATCTGGTATGTCAGTGATCTCTCCAAGTTCCGTGCGCACTATCCGGAATGGAGCCCGCGCTATGGCATCGAAGAGACGTTGGTGCGCATCCATGACGAATTCAAACTTCGCCAAGTCTGATGAACCTGGACCGTATCTACTCGTATCGCTTTCGCGGCGTCGACCATGCGAAACGCAACATGGTCTGGGGCGAACTCGCTCAGTTCATGCACACCAAACTCGGTCGGCCCGAATCGATCTTGGATCCTGCGGCGGGCATGTGCGAGTTCATCAATGCCATCCCTTGCACCGAAAAATGGGGTGTTGACCTGAATGAACCCTTCATACGCGCTCATGCCGACGATTCGGTTCAGGTGGTGATCGGCGATACACGCACCGTGGACCTGCCGAAGAACCATTTCGATGCCGTCTTCGTGAGCAACTTCCTGGAACACCTCAACTCACAGGAAGAGGTGGCCGCCTTCTTGACGAAGTTGTATTCGCACCTGAAGCCGGGGGGACGCATCGCCGTTATGGGACCTAACTTCAAGTACGTGTACAAGGAGTACTTCGATTTCGCCGACCATACCGTGATCCTTTCGGAGCTGGGCCTCGCGGAGCACCTGTATGGCGCAGGTTTCGAGGTGGAGCGCATCTTCCCACGATTCCTACCCCTGTCCTTCAGAGGCTCCCTTCCCATTAACCGTTTCCTGGTCCGCAGTTACTTGGGCATGCCTTGGGCGTGGCGGATTTTGGGCAAGCAGTTCCTGCTCATCGGTCGTAAATGAAGTTGAGCATAGTCATACCAGCGCACAATGAAGAAGGTAGCATAGAGCCCACCTTGCGGAGTCTGAACGTGGTCTTGATGCGGGAAGGGATCGATGCAGAGATACTTGTTGTGGATGACCACTCCAATGATGGGACCAGCACGATCCTGGAGCGCCTGACCGCAGAGATGCCCCAACTGCGGACCGTGCAGAACGAAGGACCAGGTGGTTTCGGCTACGCCGTGCGGTGCGGACTGGAGCACTTCACCGGTGACCGTGTGGCGGTGATGATGGCTGACCTCAGCGATGATCCGGAAGACCTGATCCGGTTCAACCGGAAGATGGATGAAGGTTTCGATTGTGTATTCGGAACGCGCTGGTCCAAAGGAGGGCGTGTCGTGGACTATCCGTGGGTTAAGAAGATCGTGAACCGGATGGCCAACAATTTCGTGCGCTTCTGTTTCGGCTTCCGTTACAACGATTGCACCAACGCCTTCAAGCTTTACAGTCGAGAGACCATCACCGGTATTCGGCCTTACCTCTCCCCCCATTTCAACCTCACACTTGAAATGCCCCTCAAGGCGATCGTGCGAGGATACCACTACGCGGTGGTGCCGAACACGTGGCGCAACCGAAGCACAGGTGTCTCCAAGCTCAAGATCAAGGAAATGGGCAGTCGCTACTTCTTCATCATGCTTTACTGCCTCATCGAGAAATACTTCTCTCGAGGCGATTTCCGCAAAGCCATCAAAACACGGCCTAACGATCCAGAACAGTGATGAACGCGTTCTTGGAATTTCCGGGAATGGTGCTGTTCCGCTGTTCTAGAACACGCATCGTCGGGTGGCTGGCAGGCAGGACTTGGCGTGCCGGACTCCTCCTTGCAGCTGTTGCGTACTTCTTCCATTTCCCTTCCTACGACGTGGCCATCATCCTCCATGAAATGGACGATGCTTGGAAAGCGGTCTTCACACAAGTAGCCGAGCCGTTCACTGACCACAATGCGCTCTACGAACCCGAGTCGCACAGCACCAAGCTCGCATTCCGCTTCGTGCCCGCCCTCATGCTGAAGGCACTAGGTGTGCGCACGATCGTCGCGGCTTTGCTGGTACAATGCTGTCTCGTTGGTGTATTCTATGGACTGCTCTTTCATGTGCTCCGTTCGCACACTGGGCAGCCAAGAACAGCTTTCTGGCTCGCCCTCACGATCTGCTTCATCATGGCCGGGCATGTGCACCCTTCCGACTATCGAGGCATATTCGACATCCTTGCACTTACTCTGCTGCTTGTAGCCGTAGCTGTGCGCCGCACCATCTGGGTAGTGCCAGCGATACTCCTGGCTGCATTCACGGATGAACG
>DAOORM010000452.1:0-2226 GCA_035389265.1 Flavobacteriales bacterium
ACTCGTGCTCCAAGGTGGGCCTTCGTGAGGAGGCCCACCTTGCTTTTTTTGGGCGCTTCCATTCCGAACGGTAGAGAACTCGCTAAGGCGGATGCGTTACAACAGCCTGCGCCGAAGAAGGGAGCGCAGCGCTGCGATTACAGCTTGGCGGTTCTGATGGAGAAGACGAATTGTTGCGCCCTACGTCATCCCGGCACCCAGGCCACTAGAAGGTGGTGGCCTTCACGGTGGGGCCAGTACAGCTGGTTCCGGACAGCGCTGCCTTGGTGCGCTCCAGGTTGACCTGGCTTTTCGGGCCCACCATCCAGGATCGTTCACATCGTCTACGGCTCATCGATATGCTTCAACGATCAACCCCTACCCAAGCCATGCGCTTCTTCCATGCCCTGCTCTTCCTAGCCACGCTCCCGGCCATGGTGTTCGGTGACGGCCTGCCGCGCGCTTCTGCCGCCACCACGCCTCCCATTACCGCGGGGCACGCCCCAACGGGTTTCGAGGAGAACAAAGGCCAGGTGCGCACCACCACGGGTGATGCCGCACCCTTTGTGCGCTACCGGATCACGCAAGGCAACACCCAGCTCTTCCTACTGGATGCTGGCATCGCCTATCAATTCAGCCGGTTGCACGATCCCGCAGGAGTTGCCGAACTGGTGGATGATGCGGGTCACGACAGCAAGCAGCGCGATGCCGCGCGCGACCAGGTCCGTTTGGAGACTTACCGCATGGACATGCACTTGGAGGGCGCGGACCCTGAAGCCCGGATCACCACCGAGGGCCCTAGCGCGGACTACACACAGTACTACAACCGCGAGGCGCTGGATGTGCACACCTACACCAAATTGACCTACCACGAGGTGTACCCGGGTATCGACTGGGTGGTGTACACCACGGAGGAAGGCTTCAAGTACGACTTCGTTGTTCGACCCGGTGCCGACCCGAATGTGATCAGGCTTCGGTTCTCCCACCACGAGGAATTGTCCGTGGATGCTGAGGGCAGGCTCCTCCACGGCAATCGCATGGGCCGCTTCACCGAAGCGCGCCCCGTGAGCTTCCAGGATGGAAAGGAGATCACGAGCCGTTTCGTGCTGGAGGGGGACCTCCTTCGCTTCAAGGTGGGCCACTACGATCGCACGCGCACCTTGACCATCGACCCCGCGCGTGTGTGGGGAACCTACTACGGGGGTAGCAGCGAGGACCTCGGTTGGACCTGCGCCACCGATGCCAGCGGCAACGTCTACGTGTCCGGCTTTTCCAACTCCACCAACGCCATTGCACAAGCCGGCCACCAGACCACCAACGCCGGTGGCGTGGACGCTTTCTTGGTGAAGTTCGATGCCAATGGCACCCGGCAATGGGGAAGCTACTACGGTGGTAGCGATACCGACATGGCGCACCACTGCGCCGTGGACAATGCCGGCAACGTCTACCTCGCTGGTGCCACGGCATCACTCAGCAACATCGCCAGCGGCGGTCATCAGAACACGCATGGCACCGGCGGCAACGACGCCTTCCTGGTGAAGTTCAACGCGGCCGGCACGCGCATCTGGGGCACCTACTATGGTGGTGGAGCCGGCGAGCGTGGTTTCTACTGCACCACCGATAACAGCGGCAACGTGTACTTGTGCGGGGAGACCGCATCGGCCACGCAGATCGCTTCCAACGGGCACCAGAACACATACACCAATGGCAACGAGGCCTTCCTCGTGAAATTCGATGCGAGCGGCACGCGGCTTTGGGGCACCTATTATGGAGGAAGCGGTGGCGAGAGCGGCGAGTCCTGCAGCGTGGATGGCAGCGGGAACGTTTACCTCGCGGGCTTCACCACCTCCACCAGCGGCATCGCGAGCGGTGGGTTCCAGAACACCTTGGGCGGATCCACCGATGCCTTTCTCGCGAAGTTCAACGCGAACGGTGTGCGGCAATGGGGCACCTATTACGGTTCCACGGATGCCGACAACGGTTGGTCGTGCGCCGTGGACGGCAGCGGCAACGTGTACCTGGTCGGCAACACCGCCTCTGCTTCGGGCATCGCGAGCGGGGGGCATCAGAACACCTACGGCGGTGCACCCAGCGACGGCTTTTTGGTGAAGTTCAATACGGCGGGCAACCGACAATGGGCCACCTACTACGGCGGTGATGGCGATGAGCGGGCCTACTCCTGTGCCGTGGACAACAACGGCGATGTCTTCATCGGCGGCCACACCACCTCGCAGTCCGGCATCGCTG
>DAOORM010000453.1:0-2216 GCA_035389265.1 Flavobacteriales bacterium
ACCGCGCTCACCTCGTTCACCGGCTTCCTCGAAGGTTCGGGCGGAAAGATCATCGGAGAAGGGCTTACCTACGATGATGTGCTGCTGATCCCAGCCTACAGCGAAGTCCTCCCGCGCGAGGTCGACATCCGGTCCTGGTTCACCCGCAACATCCGGCTCAACATCCCGGTCGTTTCCGCAGCCATGGATACGGTCACCGGGGCCGAACTTGCCATCGCGATCGCTCAGCAAGGCGGCATCGGGGTCATCCACAAGAACCAATCCATCGCCGAACAAGCCGCCGAGGTCCGCCGAGTAAAACGCTCGGAGAGTGGTATGATCATGGACCCTGTGAAGCTGGACGAGAAAGCCCTGGTGGTGGATGCGCTCAAGCTGATGGCCGAACACAAGATCGGCGGCATTCCCGTAGTCGATGGGGCTGATCGTCTGGTAGGCATCGTCACCAACCGCGACCTGCGCTTCGAGAAGAAGATGCAGCGCCCGGTGGCAGAGGTCATGACGCGTGACCGCATCATCACCGCGTTGCCCGATACGTCCATGGCCCAGGCCGAGGACATCCTCCAAGAGCACAAGATCGAGAAGCTACCCGTGGTGAACGGGGAGGGTAAGCTTGTGGGCCTGATCACCTACAAGGATATCATCAAGTTGAAACAGCGGCCCAACGCCTGCAAGGATCGTTTGGGTCGCCTTCGGGTGGCCGCTGCCGTGGGGGTTACCCGGGATACATTGGATCGCGCGCGCGCCTTGGTGGAGGCCGGGGTGGATGCCTTGGTCATCGACACGGCCCATGGCCACAGCCGAGGTGTGCTCGACATGCTGCGCGAGGTGAAGGCCCAACTCCCCGATGTGGATGTGATCGTGGGCAACGTGGCCACCGCTGAAGCGGCCCTGGCCCTGGTCGAAGCCGGCGCCGATGCAGTCAAAGTGGGCATCGGCCCCGGAAGCATCTGCACCACCCGCGTCATCGCCGGGGTCGGTGTCCCGCAACTCACCGCCGTCATGGATTGTGCGGCGGCCTTGGATGGATCCGGTGTCCCGGTCATCGCCGATGGTGGTATCCGGTACACGGGTGACATCGTCAAAGCCATGGCCGCCGGGGCTGGCACGGTCATGATCGGCAGCATGTTCGCCGGAGTGGAGGAAAGCCCAGGCGAGACCGTGATCTACGAAGGCCGTCGATTCAAGACCTACCGGGGTATGGGTAGCATCGAGGCCATGCAACAGGGTAGCAAGGACCGGTACTTCCAGGACGCGGAGGATGACATCAAGAAACTGGTGCCCGAGGGCATCAGTGGTCGGGTGCCCTACAAAGGGCGGCTGGCCGAGGTCGTTCACCAGCTGGTTGGTGGGCTGCGGGCAGGCATGGGCTACTGTGGCGCAAGTGATATGGAGGCCTTGAAGCAGGCCCGGTTCATCCGGATCACCTCGGCCGGGGTTCGTGAGAGCCATCCGCACGATGTGCACATCACCCGAGAGGCTCCGAATTACAGCCATCTCTAAGCTGTTCCGCCTTCGATCAAATTAACGCCCTGAACGGCTGACCGTTGCAGGACTGAACGGTTACATTTGCGTCCCTTCCACCCCGGCACCATTCGCCGCGGGGAACAGTGTACGAGACCATGGAACGTATCTATCGCAACCTGGCCATGCTGCTTTTTGCGGCCAGCATGATCAGCACCTCCTTCGCCCAGACCGAACCCGATCCGGTGATCATGAACGTGGATGGCAAACCGGTGCTCCGCAGCGAGTTCGAGGCCATCTACAAGAAGAACAACAAGGAAGCTTCGGTCACCAAGGAGGCCCTGGACGAGTACCTCGATCTGTTCATCAACTACAAGTTGAAGGTCCGCGAAGCCGAAGCGCTCGGTATGGATACCATCGGAAAGTTCAAGACTGAACTCGATGGCTACCGTAAACAACTCGCTCGCCCATACTTGATCGACCGCGAACTGAACGACGCCTTGATGAAGGAAGCGTATGCACGCATGCAAGAGGAGGTGCGGGCAGCACATATCCTCGTACAACTCGACCCTGAGGCTACTCCAGAGGACACCCTTGCAGCTTGGAAACGCATCAACACCTTGCGCGATCGGGTCATCAAAGGGGAGGATTTCGCCTCCGTGGCGAAGGCTCCCGGTGGGTCGGATGACCCCAGCGCTGCCAAGAACGGCGGTGATCTCGGGTGGTTCAGCGCCTTGCAGATGGTCTATCCCTTC
>DAOORM010000454.1:0-2200 GCA_035389265.1 Flavobacteriales bacterium
CGCCGAAGACCACAGCGCGCTGCAGGCCGAACCGTTGGAGCAGGATATAGCGCAGGTTCGAACCGATGGCCAACTCTTGGAACTCGCCCTGCGACATGAACTGCATCATGGGAAGTAGGTCGAGTTTGGTCGCGATCGGGAATTGCACCATCACGTGGGTGCTTGTTCGCATATCGAGTTCCGTGCTTGGTCCGTTGAGGAAGCTGATGCCCGGGGTGGTGAGGTTGAATGCCCCGAAGCCGATCTGCACTCGGGTGCGGGCATCGACCTGGTAGCGATAGACCGCACCAGCGTGTACATCGGCCCGCGCAGAGGAGCTTTGCGCGAATTGTTCGCCGCTGCCAAGTGTAGGATCGTAGTAGAAGCCGTTGTACTGGCTATCGAAGGAAAGCCGAGAAGGATCGAGGGACAGGTTGGTGAAGCCGAATTGAAGTCCACCGGTCAAGGCATGTTCTTGCGAAGCACCGAGCCACTCGGTCCAACTGGCTCCGACGCTCAGATGTGTTTGATCCAAACGGCTATCCCCCGCCTTGTCGTTGAAGATCCAGGCGCCCAGCCCAAGACCCTTCACACCAGCAGCGTTGGCAGCATCGCCACCAAGCGCGAAGGTCCGGTACGGTATCGTTACGGCGCGCCATTGCTGCCTGAAGATCCCGTTGAGCCGGTAGTCGCCATCGAAGGTGCCGATCGTTCCCGGCCCGGAGGCTAAGGGTGTGTTGAAGAACTGCGAGAAGTGGATATCCTGCGTGTAGCTGCACTGAACGGCCATCCCCAAGACCAAGGTGATCAAGGCGGTCCGCACCGATGGACGTTCCTGGAGCATCCTCATCGCACCACGGTTACGTTACCCTTGGTGAAGAAGGACTGACCATCCACGCAAAGGGCTTTGAGGTGATAGACGAACACGGCCGGATCCACAGGCCTGCCTTCGAAGATGCCATCCCATCCACGGTTGATGTCCGTGGTCTCGAATACTTTTTCGCCCCACCGGTCGAAGACCATGAACTCGAGCGAGGCGATGTTGGGTCCGCGGACGAAGAGCACATCGTTCTGCCCATCGCCGTTCGGCGTGAAAGTGTTCGGGACGAAGATGTCGGGATCGGCGCAGATCAACTCACGCACTTCCACCAGCACCTGGGCGGCCTTACTGCAGATGCCGTCGGACACCACTACGGTGAAGAGCGTGGTGGCGGATACTTGCGCGGTGGGGTCGGCGACGGTGTCGTTGCTCACCAGACCTGCAGGTGACCAGAAATAGCGCAGGCCGCTCGGAAGCGCTTCGAGTTGTACCGTTCCACTTCCAATGAGAACAGAAGGAACGGCAGTGGCCAGGATCGAGGACGCGTTCAATGGCGAGACCACCTGTTGTACGGACCCGCTCCACGTGCAACCTGCGGGCGAGGTGACGTCCACGAAGAAGGTGGTGGAGGTGGGCGCACGGTTGAAGATCCTGAATGTCCCTTGTCCCGTGACGATGAATTCTTCGGGGTACCAATAGAAGGTCGATCCAGGATCGGCACCGGCGACGCTGATGATCCCCGTATCGCCCAGGCAGATGGCTTCCACAGGTAGCAGCGTGATATCGGCGAGAGATACGGTGATGCGGATGCTGTCCACCGCAGCGCAAGCATTATCCGTGGAGCGTACATAGAACCAGGCATCACCGGTCACGACGACGTTCGCGGTGCTATCTTCCGGGGAAGCGTTCAGGACATCGGTGAAGGCATAGTTGCTTGACCATTGGAAACCATCGATGGTTCCGAAGCCCGTGGCTACGAGGAAAGCACTCGCGTTGGGCCCGCAGATGGTCTGATCCGCCCCGGCATCGATCTGGCCATTGGCTACGGTCACCGTTTGCTGTGCGGAGGTACTGCATTGTCCGTTGCTCACCGAAAGCGTATAGGTCGTGGTCGCTGTGGGTGAAGCGATCGGGTTGGCCACCTGGCTGTTGCTCAAGCCTTGTGGTGGCGACCATTGGTAGGTGATCCCTGATGCGGCAATGGGTTGTAGGCCGATCTGTACGGTTCCACCTGAGCAAATACTAGTGTCCGGTAGCTGGAATGTGCCATCACCAAGAACGACAACTTGCCTGAACGTTGTGTCGCTCACGTTGCAGGATGCGGGTTCGTTCGCCACCAATCGCACGGTGTAGACCCCAGGTGCTGCATACACATGGGAAGGTGACGTTACCGTGCTCGTG
>DAOORM010000455.1:0-2197 GCA_035389265.1 Flavobacteriales bacterium
CATAGTGCCCCGCGATGCTGAGGAAACACACCACCAACGCGATCACGCTGTTGATGGGGCTGCGCGCGCTCACTACGATCAGTGCGCTGATGACGCTGATGGCCGCGAAGAGGTAGAACAGGGCGAGCATCAGCGGTTGTGCGCGTGGCGCTTCTCTTGTTTGAACTTCAACACGTCCGGCGTCTGGCGCTTGCTGATGTCGATGCGTTTCGCAGGATCCATCGGCTCCACCAGTTCATCCTTGCCGAACACGAAGGGCATGCGCAGGTAATCGGCTTGCACGATCCGGTCGGTGAGGAAGATGGCCTCCTTCGGACAGGCTTCTTCGCAATCGCCGCAGTAGATGCAGCGCAGCATGTCGATCTCGTACACCGTGGCGTACTTCTCCTCGCGGTACAAATGCTCTTCACCCTTCTTGCGTTCACCGCTCACCATGGTGATGGCTTCCGCAGGACAGGCCACCGCGCACAATCCGCAGGCGGTGCAACGTTCGCGGCCTTTCTCGTCGCGCTTCAACACGTGCTGACCACGGTACACGGCAGCGATCGGCCGCTTCTGTTCCGGATACTGGATCGTGGGCTTCTTGCGGAAGAAGTGCTTGATGGTGATCAGCAGACCACCCACCATCGCTGGCAAGTAGATGCGCTCCATCAGCGTCATCTTCTTGTCGCTCACCACGCGCGACCGGTTCGTCAGGGGTTGCATCGCGGCGCTCATGGGAACAGCAGCGGTTTTACGTAGTACCAGCTACCGGTGAGCACGATGTTGAAGATGCCCAAGGGGATCAAGGTCTTCCACCCGAGGTTCATCAATTGATCGAAACGGAAACGTGGTGTGGACCAACGTACCCACATGAAGAAGAAGATGAAGAAGAAGGTCTTGGCGAACATCGCCGCCACACCGATCAGCGTCGCCAGGTTCGGATCCAGTCCCAAGCGATCCAGGCCCGGCACGTGGTAGCCACCGAAGTACAACGTGGCGATGACCGCGCTGCTGATGAACATGTTGGTGTATTCCGCGAAGAGGTAGAAGCCCAACTTCATGCTGCTGAATTCCGTGTGGTAGCCGCCCACCAATTCAGTTTCGCACTCCGGCATATCGAACGGCGCCCGGTTCGTTTCCGCGAACGCGCACACGAGGAAGATGATGAAACCAAGTGGTTGTTGGATGATACCCCAGCCGTGCGCGATCTGGTTCTCCACGATGCCACTGAGGCTGAGCGTGCCGGTGAGCATCACCAGCGCGACGATGCTTAGGCCCATGCCCAGTTCGTAGCTCACCATCTGCGCCGCCGCGCGCACCGCACCGAGCAATGCGAACTTGTTGTTGCTGGCCCAACCGCCGAGCATGATGCCGTACACACCGATGCTGACCATCGCGAACACGTAGAGGATGCCGATCTCCGGGTCCGTGCCTTGTAGGTTGAAGGTCTCGCCGAAAAGCGTGAGTTCACCGCCCCACGGGATCACCACGCCGGTAAGCAGCGCGGTGGTCATGGCGATGGCAGGGCCGAGGAAGAAGAGCTTGCGGTTGGCTGTGGCCGGCACGAAGTCCTCCTTCATGAACATCTTGCCACCGTCGGCCAGCGGTTGCAGGATGCCGAACGGACCAGCGCGGTTGGGTCCGATACGATCTTGCAGGAACGCTGCCACTTTGCGCTCGCCATACGTACTGTACGCCGCCACAGTGAGCGTGATCACGAAGAGCACCAACAGGAAGATCGCGGTGGTGATCATCGGTCCTTGAGTTCTTTGCGTTTGGCCAGCTCGGGCACGTTCGGCGCGGGGCTGGTGAGCAAGGCTTGTTTGCGCTCCAGGTTGTAGTGTCCTTGGTTGATCACGCTGTGGCGATCGATCTGGCGTGGGCCTTCGACCGTCCAAGCTGCCAAGTCCTTCTTGTCGAAGCGGCAGGTGTTGCAGATGAAGCTCTCCACTTCGCCCCACATGTCCTTGCGGCCTGTGACACGCAGCACTTCGTTGCCTTTCAGCCAAAGCACCACGTGGCCTTTGCACTTGGGGTTCTCGCAATTGCGGTGCGCATCCACCGGCTTGGTGAACCACACACGACTGGCGAAGCGGAACGTGCGGTCGGTCAATGCACCCACGGGGCACACATCGATCATGTTCCCGCTGAAGTCGTTCTCGATCGCGTTCTGGATGTAGGTGCTGATCTCGCTCACATCGCCGCGGTTGATCAC
>DAOORM010000456.1:0-2179 GCA_035389265.1 Flavobacteriales bacterium
TCTTGAAGAGCGATGGGATGCTGGCGGCCCCGTCGAGGAGCGAGAATTGGGTGTGTACGTGGAGGTGACTGAACGACATTGGAGGAGCTTGGACCCGCGTTTACCCGAAGAGGCTTTGGAGGTGGGTGAACTGCATCGAATTTGGCCGGGTTGAGGGGCACGAAGTTACCGACGACGTTCGGCGGCTACAGCGTTTTTTTCCCACAGCGCACAGGCTTGCGGGTCAATGGGTTGGGCCATCGATCGTGGAGCGCCCGCAAGTATTATCCTTGGGAGAATATCGCCACTATGAACAAGCCGATCATGCTCACTCTCCTGTTGTTGAACGTTGTCGTTCTTCTTGGTCAACTGTGGCCGGAAGGAGCGCCGCCATTCGCTCGATATGTGAACATCGCTTTCCTACTTGCGACGCTGTTCCATTTCGTAAATGCATGGAGGAAGGGCTCTTCGAAAGCGGATCGCTCAGTCTGACCTTGACGATGTGTTCAATTGGCCATAAGCCCGCTCAGAACTTGAAGCCATCATAGAACTGCTTCACATCCACCGTGAACTTATCCAGCTCCGTCTTCATCGTGTACATCATGTGCCCGCCATTGTAGTAGGTCACCGCGATGTTCTTCCGCAATTCCTCATCCAGGAACATGTGGTCCACCGTGTACTCCGTGGCGAAATAGGGGGTGGCCAGGTCGTAGTAGCCGCTGCAGATCAACACGCGCAAAGCCGGATTCTTGTGGATGGCTGAGCGCAGTGTTTCGGCGTTATTCAGGAACTTGTTCTGGTCGCAGCCGTAGTTCCAAGGTTGCACCTTGCCGGTGAGGATCTCATACACCTTGTCGCTGTTCTCGTACTTCAAGGTGTTGCGGAGGTGGTCGTTGATAGCCGCCGTGTAGGGCCCGTATACCGTGAGGTTGTAGCTCGGGTCGAAGTCGAAGCCATCGCCGGCGTCGCTGCGGTCGATGCCTTTGATCGTGCCATCGAACCTGCCGATCGTGCGGCTTTCTGTTCGGAGCAGTTCCTTGGTGAAGACCCGCGTGTTCAAACGGTGATGGTTCCGTTCGATCACATCGGCAGTAATACCCGTGTAGGTGCTGAGCCAAGCTGCCATGGCCGCGCGCTCTTCGACCGTGGTGCGGTCGCCTTTCATCAAGAAGGTGGTGTACTCCGTCATCGCGAACGCTTCCACCTCCCGCAGGAACTTATCCATGGCAGGGTACCGCCCCTTGTCCACCTTGCCGTGGTGGTAGGCCGTGGCCGCGAAACTGGGCAGGAAGAGGCTGGCCGGTAGATCGTTCCCCTCGTTGCCCACCAAGGTCTGGAAGTTCATCACCGCGCTGATGAGCACGATACCGTTGAGGTACATGCCGTGGCGGTCCTGCAAATAGCCCGAAAGGCCTGCTGCTCGCGTGGTTCCATAACTCTCCCCGGCCAGAAACTTCGGCGAAGACCACCGACCGTTCAACGTGACGTACTTGTGGATGAAGTCACCCACGCTTTGCAGGTCCTGCGTGTACCCGGTGAATTCGCTCTTTTCCACATCCTCCGCCGGACGGCTGTACCCTGTTTCGATCGGGTCGATGAAGACCAGGTCGGTCTTGCCCAGCCAGGACTGTGCGTTGTCCACCACCACGTAGGGTGGACCGCTGCTCGTTCCATCATCGTTCATCACCACGCGCTTCGGCCCCAAGGCACCCATGTGCAACCAGACCGAGCTGCTACCGGGCCCACCATTGAAAGCGAAGGTGATGGCCCGCTTCGCGTTACCGCTCGTCTTGTCCTTCGGGGTGTCCTTGGTGTAGGCTACATAGAAGTTGTGCGATCGCTTCACCCCCTTTTCATCCAACAGGACCAGATGCCCCGCGGTGGCTGTGTAGTCGATGCGCTGCCCACCGATGGTGATGCTATGTTTCGTGACGCTGGTTTCGGGATAGTTGTAGGCCCCCTTGGCGTCCACTTTCGCGGTATCCTGGGCGGCACACGTCAGGTGCAGTGAAAAGAGAAGTCCGAAGGAGAGGAGGGAGCGTTCCAGTTCGCGCATGACGCAATGCTACGGAACACCTCGCTTCCTGCAGCGTGCCTTGTGCTATCGTTCCGAAAGGGTTCGTGGTACACAGTGCACCGGGAAGTTCACCGAGTTGGCGATGAAGCACAGTTCATGGGCCTTGTGGTGCAGTTCGGTCGC
>DAOORM010000457.1:0-2175 GCA_035389265.1 Flavobacteriales bacterium
CTCCGCTGGTGAGGTTCCATACCCACACTTCATTGGGGATGGGTTCCGTGCCTCCCCCGGGATTGATGACGCTGTCGCCGTAGGTATATGCCTGCATCACCCAGAAGTTGGCGCTGCACTCCGTGGTTGCTGTATCGGCAACACATACGCAGTTGTTGCTCCAATAGCCGCTGAGGCCGGTCGCAGGCTGGACGCAAGGAGTGCCGAAGGTGTTAGGACCACCTTCGATCCCGAGGCAGTCGTAGAACATGCTATCCAAGCCAACACATTCACAACCCGCGGTCCACGTATCCAGGATGGTCCATCCATCGTTGTCGTCGCAGGGCGTGCCAGGAAGTGAGGCGCCACCGGGTACTCCTGCACAATCGACCGTGCCGCCACCGCAATTCAGAACCACGAACACGTAGTTGCTGTCGGGTTGCAATACGTTCACCTCGTACGCGACCGTAGCAGATTGGATGGCTCCATTACAGGGAGTGCTGATCATGAACCACCCTTGGTAGGAGTCCATGGACAAGGTCACCGAGAAGCCGCAGTTCGCATCAACGGGCACGTCGATGTCCACACTGGGCTGGGTACCTTGTTGGGTGATGATGTTCACGTAGTTGGTCCCGGAGGGGTTGCAACCGGAGATGTATCCTGCCACTGTGATGTCGTAGGGCGGGATCGGCTGGGCAAAGACCATCGTGCCAAGCACTAGGGCCGTGGTTAGTGAAACGGAGCGGAATAGTTGATCCATGGTGTGTGTTGTGTAGGTTCTTGGTCTCGGTTCAGTTCCATACACGGTTGATCGAGGCGTGGGGTTGGGTTCGAAACGGAATTATTTCAAGGCCTCCTCCACGAGCCCATCCTCCGCCTCGTTCGGCAGGGTCACCTTCAACAGCGGCGTGCGCTTCATCTCCTGTTCGATGCTCCACACCGCGTTCGGGTTGCGGGCCCAGGCGCGACGCGCGATGCCGTTGTTCACGTCCCAGTGCAGCATGCTCTTCAGGCGACGGTCGCTGTCAGGGCTGCCGTCGAGCACCATGCCGAAGCCGCCGTTGATCACCTCGCCCCAGCCCACGCCACCGCCGTTGTGCAAACTGATCCAGGTGGCGCCGCGGAAGGCATCGCCCACGAAGTTCTGTACGGCCATGTCCGCGGTGAAGCGGCTGCCATCGCGGATGTTGCTGGTCTCGCGGTACGGACTGTCGGTGCCGCTAACGTCATGGTGGTCGCGGCCCAGCACGATCGGTGCGCTGATGACCCCGGCCTTGATGGCCGCGTTGAAGGCCTCGGCGATGCGGATGCGGCCTTCGCTGTCGGCATAGAGGATGCGCGCCTGGCTGCCCACGACGAGCTTGTTCTGTTGCGCGCTGCGGATCCAATGCAGGTTGTCCGCGATCTGCTGGCGGATGGCCTCGGGCGCTTCGTGCAGCATGGCCTCCAACACATCACCGGCAATGCGGTCGCTGGTGGCCAGGTCCTTTGGGTCGCCGCTCGCACACACCCAGCGGAAGGGACCGAAACCATGGTCGAAGCACAGGGGACCCATGATGTCCTCCACGTAGCTCGGGTAGCGGAACTCTTCTCCCTTCGACCCGCCGATCTCCGCACCCGCCCGCTTGCTCTCCAACAGGAAGGCATTGCCGTAGTCGAAGAAATACATGCCCTGCGCGGTTAGGCTGTTAATGGCGGTGACCTGACGCTTCAGGCTGTCCTGCACGCGCTGTTTGAAGGCCACAGGATCCGCGACCATCAAGGCGTTGCTCTCCTCATAGCTCAGGCCCACGGGGTAGTAACCGCCGGCCCAAGGGTTGTGCAGGCTCGTCTGGTCGCTGCCCAGGTCCACCTTGATGTTGCGTGCGGCCAGGCGCTCCCACAGGTCCACGATGTTGCCGAGGAAGGCGATGCTGTGCGCTTCGCCTTTCTGCTGCCAGGCTAGTGCCGCATCGATGCATACGTCCACATCGACGATCACCTCGTCCACCCAACCCTGGCTGTGGCGCTTGTGGGCCGCGGTGGCGTTCACTTCGGCGCAGATGGTCACCACCCCGGCGATGTTGCCTGCCTTGGGCTGGGCGCCGCTCATGCCACCCAGACCGGAGGTGACGAAGAGCTTGCCGCTGGTGCCCGGTGACCCCTTGATCATCCGGCAGGCGTTCAATACGGTGATGGTGGTGCCGTGCACGATGC
>DAOORM010000458.1:0-2173 GCA_035389265.1 Flavobacteriales bacterium
CCTTCAGCTGGAGTGGCTATTTCACCAACCTGTTGGATGGGCTCGGCCTGCACCTTCCCGAATGGTTGACGATCAACTATAGGGCGGCGCATACCGCAAGCCAGCATACCCTCGCCTCTATTTTCGCCGCGAATGCTCCAAGCGCTTCCGCTGGAGCGAGAGAAGCACTTTCCTTGGCGATGGCGTCGGAAGGCAACATTGCTTGGACAACGGCGCCAATGCTTGGCCCACTCCGCATCATCTTCGACCTGCCCGCAGTGCTGATCAATGCGTTGATCACATGGCTCGTTTATACGGGCGTGAAGGAGAGCCGCAACGCCAGCAACGCCATGGTGATCGTGAAGCTGGCGATCATCACGCTGGTGGTGTTGGTCGGTGCCTTCTATGTCGATATCGCGAACTGGACGCCCTTCATGCCGAACGGCTTCGGTGGAGTGATGGCGGGTGTGAGCGCGGTCTTCTTCGCTTACATCGGTTTCGATGCCGTGAGCACATTGGCCGAAGAGAGCAAGGACCCGCAACGGGATCTTCCGCGCGGCATGATCTGGTCGCTCGTGATCTGCACCATCGTGTACATCCTGCTCGCTTTGGTGCTGACCGGCATGGTGAGTTGGTCACAGCTCGGGGTGAGCGACCCGCTTGCCGAGGTGTTCGCTTTGCGCGGGGTGAAGTGGATGCTCTTCATCGTGAGCATCGCTGCGGTGGTGGCCATGACCAGCGTGATGTTGGTGTTCCAGCTGGGCCAACCGCGCATCTGGATGAGCATGAGCCGCGATGGCTTATTGCCGAAGCGTTTCGCGAGCATCCACCCGAAGTACAAGACACCGGGCTTCAGCACCATCGTCACCGGCCTCGTGGTGGGCGTGCCGATCTTCTTCACCGACGAGAGCTTCATCCTCGACTTCACGAGCATCGGCACCCTCTTCGCCTTCGTGCTTGTTTGCGGAGGTGTGCTGGTGCTGCCGCGTCGCACCAAGACCGTGGGCCGCTTCCACCTGCCGCATATCAACAGCCGGTGGACCGCTCCGGCCATGCTCCTTGTGGTGATCGGGATCGTCGCGTACGGCGTGCCTTCGTACTTCCCCGGCTTGTTGACGATCGATGTGGAGCATGCGGCACAGCAGATCCCCCAACTCGTCTTTTGGCCCATCACCGTGCTCGTGGTGGTCTTGGCACACCTGAAGAACTGGTCGCTGATACCCGTGCTCGGGCTGCTATCGTGTTGCTACCTGCTCACCGGCATGGCTGTGAGCAACTGGTTCTGGTTCGCGGTATGGCTGGTCATCGGGCTGGCGTGCTATTTCGCCTACGGTTACCGCCACAGTAAACTAGCACCCGCCCGCCCATGATGTCCAAGACCAATCGCCTTACGCTGTGGATCCTCATCGCCATGGTGATCGGCATCGTTGTCGGATACGGCATGCATACAGGCATGGAGGAAGTGGCTCGCAAGGAGGTCGCTGATAACTTGAAGATCCTCACCGAGATCTTCCTGCGTTTGGTGAAGATGATCATCGCACCGCTGGTCTTCAGCACGCTGGTGGTGGGTATTGCCAAGCTGGGTGACATGAAGACCGTGGGCCGTGTGGGCGGTCGTGCCTTGCTCTGGTTCATGTCGGCTTCCTTGATCAGCTTGTTGCTCGGCATGGTGTTGGTGAACGTGCTTGAACCCGGCGTGGGCCTGCAATTGCAGGCTAGTGGCGATGCTGCGGACGTCATCGGCAAGACCGGCTCCTTCACCCTCAAGGACTTCATCGCCCACCTGTTCCCTAAGAGCATCATCGAAGCGATGGCGACCAACGAGGTGCTGCAGATCGTGGTGTTCAGCATCTTCTTCGGCGTCGCCTGCGCCAGCATCGGCGACTACGCCCAACCCGTGGTGAAACTGCTGGAGAGCGTGGCGCACGTGATCCTGAAGATGGTGGGCTATGTGATGAACTTCGCACCCCTCGGGGTGTTCGGTGCCATCGCCGCCGTGATCGCCATACATGGACTGGGGGTGTTGAGCACCTACGCGGTGTACATCGGTCAGTTCTATTTAGGCCTGGCGGTGCTCTGGTTGATCCTGTTGGGTGCGGGCTTCCTCTTCCTTGGCCACCGCATGAAGGAGCTCATGCGCCGGATCCTGCAACCCATCACCATCGCCTTCAGCACCACGAGCAGCGAGGCCGTG
>DAOORM010000459.1:0-2172 GCA_035389265.1 Flavobacteriales bacterium
ACTCGGCGGTGAACAAGGATCACCGCGAATACATCCACACCCCGCTGAAAGAGCGCTTGGATCCTTGCGGCATCTATGCGGTCCGGCTGCGCATCCTGCGGAACGCCACCTACGCCTACGTGGTGGACCGGATCGGGGTGGCGCTCACCGAGGAGTTCGAGAACGACCGTCGCCGCGATCTGCTCTCTTTTCCACTGCGCTGGGAGATCCATGGCCAAGGCGTGTTCGACGATACCCGGCAGTGGACCACGCTCTGTGGCACCTTCAACGGCGGCGGCTGCGCGAACCGGCTGCTCCTGGGCAACTTCGCCGGTGATGACAGCACCACCATCGTGCAACGGGAGGTGGACGGTGGTCCGTTCGCGTATTATTTCGTGGACGACGTATCGCTATGGCGCACGGGAACCGTGGAAGGGTGTGACCTGCACTGCCCGGATGCCATCACGGTAGCCCCCCTCGAAGTCGACAGCGCCACCAGCGCACCGCAGTGGCCACTCGTGTTATACTTCGAGGTGAACGACCACGTGCCGGGGGACGATCTGCTTCCTACGGTGGAAGAACTATTCGCCGTGTTGGCGAAGAATCCTGCGTTGCGGGTGCGAGTGGAGGGCCATACGGACGACACGGGCAACACGTATGCGAACATGAAACTGGCCGAGCGTCGAGCTCTTGCGGTGCGCAAGGAACTGGTCCGGCTCGGGCTTCCAAGCAAACTGTTCACCCATGTGGTCCTGGGAAGTGCGGAGCCCATCGCCACCAACAGCACGGAAGAAGGCCGGGCCTTGAACCGTCGGGTGGAGATCGAACTGGTGGGTACCGAATAGCGCGGACGTATTTTCGCCGCCCATGCGCTACAACACCTCCCCTTTCGACGGTCTACCCGTGGTGGTGAAGAACCTGTTGATCATCAACGGCATCTTCTTCCTGCTTAAGATCACCGGCCTGGGGAATTTCGGCGGTACCGACATGGGCACCTTGTTCGGGCTGCATTTCTTCTCGTCGCCGCTCTTCAAACCATGGCAGCTGGTCACACACATGTTCATGCACGGCGGCTTCGCGCACCTGGCCTTGAACATGCTCGGTCTGTTCATGCTCGCTCCGCCTTTGGAGTATAAATGGGGATCACAGCGCTTCCTCAGCTTCTACTTACTCACCGGGGTAGGTGCTGCGCTGTTCTATTCCGGCGTGCACGCCATCGAATACCTGCAGCTTGTGCAGAATGTGAGTGCCGAGGACCTGCGTATGGTCAAGATGGAAGGTCCTGGCCTGTGGGCCGAACGGAAGAATTACACCGACGTTGACCTTGGTCGCATCAACGCCTTGTTCAATATCCCCATGGTAGGTGCGAGCGGCGCCATCTATGGTGTGTTGCTCGCGTTCGGCATGACCTTCCCCAATGTGGAGCTTATGATGTTCCCGCTCCCGATTCCGATCAAGGCCAAATTCTTCGTGCTCATCCTCGGCGGTCTTTCCATCTTTCGCAGCCTCGACGCCAACCCTGGCGACAACGTAGCGCACCTCGCGCACTTGGGTGGCATGGTCGTGGGTTTCATCCTGATCAGGCTATGGCGGAACCGGGGCGACAACGGCTTCGGCTGGGGTGGTTGACCGCGCACCGCGCTGTTCATCAACGGCTTGTACCGATCAACAGATCATCCGGTGATCGCGATCACAGGAGCGGTATGGCCAGAGGCCTTTCCGGAGCGAACTTTGTACGGAACGAAAGCGTCTTTGCTCCGTTCAGAAGACGACCGATAGCGAACCATGGGACTCCAGGACGATCTTCGGATGCAGTGGCGCACCGGCGGCATGGTGGTGCGGTTGATCCTGATCAATGCCGCCGTCTTCCTCGGGCTGCTCATCATCCAACTGGTGTTGCTCGGTGTGGCCGGCGACCGGGTGTCCGCCCTGGCCTTGCGCGACTTCTATGTGGTGCAATGGCTGCGTTCCACTTCGGACCTGGGCGCATTGCTCTGGAAGCCGTGGACGGTCTTCACCTACATGTTCGTACACACCGAGTTCGGCCACATCTTCTGGAATATGATCATGCTCTGGTTCGGTGGGCGGATGTTCCAGGACCTGTTAGGCGACAAACGGTTGCTCGGCAACTACCTGCTCGGAGGACTCAGCGGCTTAGCGTTGTTCGCCCTTTCGCAGAACCTCCTACCCGGC
>DAOORM010000460.1:0-2169 GCA_035389265.1 Flavobacteriales bacterium
CCTCGCGCGCGGCCACCTTCGCCTGCGTGCAGGAGATCAAGAACGCGGGGTCCCTTCTGGCAGGCGCAATGGGCACGTGTGGATCGCCTTCGCTCCATTCCCACCCTGCTGTGCTGGGGCCTGAAGGACCGCTTCTTCCCGCCCGACTTGTTGGAACGCTGGAAGACCGCACTGCCGCACGCTACCGTGGTCCCCTTCCCCGAGGCGGGGCATTTCGTGCATGAGGAAGCCGCGGAGCGGCTGATCGCCGCGTTCAGTGAATTCGGCCGCAGATGACGCCGATGTTGCAGATACCCCCGTGCACATACAGGTGCGGAATATGTGTCAACTGCGGCTAATTAAAACAGCAGTGAGCCAGCGAGCCTGTGGCCTACGATCAATAAGCCGCTATCGTGCTCACCCTTAGCGAACCAACACCCGATGGTTGAGATCCGCTTCCACACCGGGTCGCACTCTCACAGTGCCACGGTCATCTTCATGCAAACTTTCGGACCATGACCCGTTGCGCATTTGTGTTCCTGACCTTGCTCTTATTCGGTGCTACGAACAGCCGAGCGCAGGTAGCCGACGCCGGGCCGGACCAGTTCATCTGCGGGACCACCACCATGCTGCAGGCGAACATCCCTGGAGTTGGTGAGTCGGGCTTTTGGGATGGAGGAGCTTCTGGCGCGGTCTTCACTGACCCGACGGATCCCTTGACCGAGGTGAGCAACTTGCCTTACGGTGTGACGGGACTTACTTGGGTCCACATCGCACCAACAGGTGCTAGCTCGGATATTGTCTCTATCTGGGCTTACGACGCAGCGATGCCCTTTGCCGATGCTGGACCGGACCAGGTGATCATGGCACCATCGAACTATGCCTACCTCGCCGGTTCGCCGCCGATCGCACCAACGTTTTGTTCCTGGACGATGATAAGCGGTTCCTGTTCCATTGCAAACCCGACCGACCCCTACACTGTCGTGACCGATCTAGGCATCGGAGGGACCGTCCTCCAGTGGGCCTGCGACAACGGCCCATGCGGTGTCTCCGCAGACCAGGTGACGATCCAAATGATGCTTTCGACGGGGATCGATATTGTGAGCAATGCTCAAATGAATTTACTCGTATTCAACCCCGGATCCCGTGAACTCCATGTTCTGAACGGAACGACTGTACATGCGATCGGCGTATTCGACAGTCGCGGGCGATGCGTTATCACCACCAGCGCGGGAACACGGACCATCAGCATGGTCGGTCAGCCGGACGGGATCTACCTGGCACGGGCAACGGTGGATGGTCGATCGGTGGTGCAGCGTTTCGTGATGGGTTACTGAACTGCATTACGCGTGAAGGATAGCAGCGGAAAGCCCGGAGCGCGGTAATCCGCGCGAGGACTTGGAGCGGATAGCCTGACCCGAGGCTTTGCGAGGGACACGCCCCGAACCTCCGCATTCGCATTACTCTGCTCTTTCTGCGCCTCTGCGGTGAACCTGCCCTCCCTACTTTCGCACCACGCCCTCAGCTGATCCGCTGATCGGCATATCAGCTAACCGCACTCATGGCCGAGAAGATCGACATCGAAGCATCCAAGAACGAGGACTTCAACAAGCTGAAGCTCTCCGACCTCAACAAGCGCCTACACACCATCTACCAGGGTGGCGGCGAGAAACGCATCGCCAAGCAGCACGAGCAGGGAAAGATGACCGCCCGCGAGCGCATCGACGGCCTGCTGGACCCCAAGAGCCCGCGCATCGAGATCGGTGCCTTCGCGGCCGATGGCATGTACAAGGAGCACGGCGGTGCCCCCAGCGCGGGCGTGGTGGTTGTGATCGGCTACGTGAGCAAGCGCCAGTGCATCGTGGTGGCCAACGACGCCACCGTTAAGGCCGGTGCGTGGTTCCCCATGACGGGCAAAAAGAACCTGCGCGCGCAGGAGATCGCCATCGAGAACCGCCTGCCCATCATCTACCTGGTGGATAGCGCCGGCGTGTACCTGCCCATGCAGGACGAGATCTTCCCCGACAAGGAGCACTTCGGTCGCATCTTCCGCAACAACGCCGTGATGAGCTCCATGGGCATCACGCAGATCAGCGCCATCATGGGCAGCTGCGTGGCGGGCGGCGCCTACCTGCCCATCATGAGCGACGAGGCCCTCATCGTCGAGAAGACCGGCAGCATCTTCCTCGC
>DAOORM010000461.1:0-2165 GCA_035389265.1 Flavobacteriales bacterium
TCGGTGTTGCACGTTCAGTGACGGGTGCAAAAGTGGATCCACCACGGAGCGGAGAATTGTAAATATGGGACAGGCCATCCGAGGCGACACCGCCTTGTACCGCGCATCCAGCGGAGCGCTTACGGCTGCTGCAGCTGGGCATTGGCTGGCTGGCGCGTGTGCTCCAAACCATCGAAGATCAACGACATCCGCAGTGCATCGCTCTGCGAGCCCTTCGGCGTAAGGCCCGTGAACGCCTTGAACTCCTTGATGAAATGCGCCTGATCGAAGAAGGCGCTCTCGTAGGCCAGACCGGTCAGGTCACGCACCCCATCGAAGCGCAAGCGACGCAGCGCGGAATGGATGCGCATGGTGCGCGAGAACTGTTTGGGCGAAAGGCCGATGAGCGCGGTGAACTTCCGCGTCAGGTGCCGGCGGTGGATGTTGCTGCGTTTGGACAATTCATCCACGGAGAGCGTCCCTTTCGTGGTGCGGATATCCGTGAGGGTGCGTGCGATCACCACATCGGCCTGTTGCCGCACGGTCAGGCGGTCGAAGAGGAACGCCTCGACCAGGTCGATGCGTTCGGCGGTGTCCCGCGCCAGGAGCACCCGGCGCGCCAGCACATCGCCCGCGTGCCCGAACAAGGTCTGCAGGGGCACCGCCGTGTTCGCGAAGTTCCGCAGTGGTCCGCCCCAGAACGGTTGGAAACCGCCAGGGTGGAACCGCACCACGAAGGAACCCGTGTACCCGAGTGGACGCACCACATACGGCTTCGTCAACTGACCGATCAGGAACGCGCGCGGCAGCTCCACCCACACGCCGGGCCGGGGTTGGTGCAGGTAGGGATCACCGTAGTGGAAGATCAACTTCATGGTGCCATCGGGCACGATGGTGTTCATCTCCGGCGTATCGAGCGCTTCGCCCAAGAGGTTCCAATGGCACATCACGTGCGCATCCAACCCAGGGGAAACTTCGAGGATCTGCGACCGCATCGCGCGCTGTTCTACACCGGCCGCGCAGGTGTACGGCTCATCCGTACACCGTTGCTGGCGACCACGGCACAAAACTAAGGACGAAGGCAAGCGTCGACGGAACAGGGGGTGTACCGCGCTGATCGCGGACCGTGCTGCTCAGGAGCAGGAGCCTTATCCCGGCCACCCACGATGCCGATCGCGCTCCGCTTCACCGACTAGAAATTGTAGCCCACGTGCATGCCCGGTTCGCCGAAGATGAACTTGGACCACTTGTCGTCCAGCTGCTTGAAGCCATCCGGCAAGCGGGTGTGGTAGGCCCGGTGCGTGATGGCGATGGACGGCTGGAAGAAGAACCGGTCCTTGAAGAGCTTGATGTGATAGCCAGCCCGGTAAGTATTGAAGATCTGGAACCCATCATCGATCTTCTTGCCCTTGTCATTCACGAAGTCCTGCAAGGTGGGCATCACGTTCAGTTCGGCGTAGAAACCCTTCCAGAAGAAGCGTTGGTAGGACAGTGACAGCCCATACTCGCGCACATAACCCGGGAATTTCTCTTCGGGCTTTTCGTAGGCGTCGTTCAAGAACGGGTGGATCCCATTGGGCCAGGCATACTTCCAGGTCTTGGGCTCCACGGTGATCACATCCCGACCCGTGAGGCGATAACCGATGTTGAGCTGGAAGAAATCCGGCGGATTGTCGGTGGGCGCGAGATTACCGACCAGAACGAACAAGCTGGTTCCCACGAACCACCGCTTATAGGTGCTGTCCGCTTCCGTGTATTGGGCTTTAAGGGTGAGCGAAATGGTCATCACCAGCGCAAGACCAACGAGCGCTATTCTCTTCTGCATTTCTTCTTTTGGTTGTGTTCAACGACAGCGCAAAAGAAGACCGGCGCCATGCCCCAACTCGTTCACTTTGGTTAAGGAATGAGCGCCCCTCTCCTACCCGATGATGCCCATTCTTGACTGATCCACCACCATGGACATCACCGCCGGATCGCGCACCTCTTGACGCGGTAGCACGCGTGGAATACGACCATGTCGTGAGCGCCGCGCATCAGGACTTCACTTGACGCGATCCGAGCATTAGAAATTGAACCCGAAGTGAAGACCCGGTTGGATGAAGTAGTTGGGCCATGCACGCTCCGCGGCCTCGAACGCTGCGGGAACATTCGTTCGCACCGGCCAATAACTGCAGCCAAGGGCGGGC
>DAOORM010000462.1:0-2163 GCA_035389265.1 Flavobacteriales bacterium
ATGGCCGAAGCTGAAGAACGGTGAAGCATGACCGACCAGGTCCAGCACGGTGGGAAGGATGTCGATATGCTGGGTGACGCGCGCGCGCTGCTCCGGTGCGATACGAGCCGGCATGTGGTACAACAGCGGCACCCAATAGTCGGTGGCTTTGTTGTAGTTCTGGCCGTTCCGGTCGATGTCGGCGGTGTGATCGGCTGTGATGACGAACAAGGTGTTCGCGAACCACGGCTGCTGGCGGGCATAGAGGAAGAATTCGCGCAGCGCATCATCCGTATACCGCAACGTGGGGTGGATCTTCAGGGGACCTCCCTTGAATCGTGCCATTTCCGCCACAGGTAGTTCGTAAGGATGGTGCGAGCTCAAGGTGAAGACCGTGCTGAAGAAGGGTTGTCGCTGTATGTTCAGTCCTTCTGCGAAGAAGCGAAGGAATGGTCGGTCGCGCACGCCCCAGTGGCCATCCTGGTCCTCTGCAGCACCGGTGTATTCGTTCAGCCCCACATAGGTCTCGAAACCCGCTGATCGAGCGAAGCCATCGAAGCCCATGGTGCCGTTGCGACCACCATGGTAGAAGCTGGTGCTATACCCTTCAGCCCCGAGTACGTTCGCAAGGGAGGTGAAGGTTCGGCTCGCATAGGGCGAGGTGATGAAGGCTTCATCCATCAATTCCGGCATGCTTGCCAGGATGGCCGGGATGCCATCGATGCTCCTTCGGCCATTCGCATAGGCCTTCGTCATGTTCAAACTCGTGCCCATCAACGAATCCAGGAAAGGCATGTAACCCGCCCCACCAGCAAGACGTCCGCTGTACTGCGCTGAGAAGCTCTCCAGGATGATCACCACCACGTTCGGTGGTATGCCGAGGTTGACCGTGTCCGTGAAGTGATGGTGTACCGGCCAGTAGCGGTCGGCGTCCGCATCGGACATGTACCGTACCGGCTGCAACGTGGGTTTGCCCCAGCTCATCAACAGTGTGAACGGTGTGTTCAGCGTCACCGGCAGCACACTTGCACCACCATAGCGCGCCGCGTCCAACGGCTGAAGCGGGATGAGCTGGAGCCCTCCACGCGAAGCGATGACGATACCGATCACGGTGAAGGCCCGCCAACCCGCACGCCAGGGCCACTTGGTGATGGTCCTTGAACAGTTCCGTGAGCGGTGATATGCCCAGATCAGGAAGGCGATCGCGCCGATGTACAGCAACAGGATGTGCCAATAGTCCTTGATGAAGGCGGGTGCGAGTGAGACCGTGTCATCGCCGGTGGAGATGATCTGCAAGAAGTCGGCGGTGCTGCGCTTCAGGCTGAACGTGTAGTATTCCAAGTCGACGAATTGGAAGAAGAGCGCGATGGTATTGGGGAGGATGTAGAGCGCCCATTGGAGTCGCTTGGCCCACGGCTGAGTTGGTGAGGGATGTACGAGGTAAGCCAGGATCCAGGGCAGATTGGTCCAAGCGATGGCGCTGGCATCGAAGCGCAGACCACCGATGTAGGAAGTCCATGGGACATCCGGAAAAAGATCCTTGTTGAGCCAGGCAAAGAGGAAGCGGGTTGCCGCATAGACCAAGCCTACAGCACCCAAACGTAAGGCGAGAACGGTCAGCGGTCCGCGGAACATGGGTGCGAAGATGCACAACACCTCACGGTCTTGGAGCACGGGCCATAATGATGCGCCCGTTCACACTTCTGATCGGCTGCCAGCCAGTGTAGATGCTGTCCAGGTAGGTGATGGGCCCGACAGCGCCATCGGTGATCACGAAACGGACCGTTCCATCGGTCATGGCGTGGTGGAAAGCCCGGTAGTCGAAGAGCCTGTCCTTGCTGTATTGAACGATGTCCTTTTGCGTGAGGAGGCTCTGGCCGACAAGATGGTGCTCGAGGTATTCGCGGTAGGTGATGAAGACGTATTCATCCGGCTTCAAGCCTAGTTCTCCTACTAGCACCGCGTGGACCGCTTTGTCATGCTCCATATGCTGGGCATGGATCGTATCCGGTTCGCCCACCCGGAACCAGGCCAGCACGCTATTCGTGCGAAAGGCTGCGAAGAGCAACCCATAGCCAGCGAAGGACCACGCGAGCACGTTGCGCCAACGCACTTGTTCCATTTGAGGCAATAGGACTGCGACCCCGATGAAGGTGAGCATCAGGCTTTCGTGGATGTAATTCA
>DAOORM010000463.1:0-2156 GCA_035389265.1 Flavobacteriales bacterium
GGATGTCCAGCTCCTCCAAAGCGGCACCGTAGGTGGCCAACACGTCGAAGGCGATGCTGGTGATCGGTCCGGCGGTCAGGCCAGCTGCGGTGAATTCATCGGCGCGAAGGAAGTAGGCTTGTTTGGCACCGCCTTGCCAGTTGGCATAGGGTGCGGGCAATTGCACGAAGGCGTTCAGCCAATCCGGGGTTCCGATGGTGGCGCCGTTCAACCGCATCACCGGTCGGCGGTGCGAAAGGTCGCCGAAGGCCATGCCGCAGGTGCGCGATGGATCGTGCGAGAACACGTTCGCGCTGGAGGCGAAGGGTGTGGTGGTCTGGTTGAATACCGCGTTGAGGAAACCGCCCATGTCCCCGCGAAGGGCACAGAGTTGGATGATGAGGTTCGCGGTGCCGTCCCATTCCAACGGTGCCGATAACTGGTGTGTGTTCCACCCTTCCACGGGCACGAAGTCGTCGAATTCGGCGACGTGCGTCATGCCTTCGCGTGGTCCACGATCATCGCCGCTGCAGAAGACGATCAGGTGCCCGTTGGCCGGAATGCTCACTGCTGGAAAGGTCCACTTGAGCGGATCCAGCGGATCATCACTGAGGGTATGGCTGGTGAGGTCCGCAGCTGTGTTGCCCGCATTGTGGATCTCGATCCAGTCGTGGTATTCGCCCGCCGCATCGGGCAGGGTGCGCGCATTTCGGCCGCTCGCTTCGTTGATGACGAGCTGGGCGTGAACGGAAGCGGGGAGAAGCG
Source organism: Flavobacteriales bacterium (assembly GCA_035389265.1). Classification (GTDB taxonomy): domain Bacteria; phylum Bacteroidota; class Bacteroidia; order Flavobacteriales_F; family PHOS-HE28; genus PHOS-HE28. The sequence continues at coordinate 745 of DAOORM010000463.1, forward strand.
CTACGGTCAGAAGGAGGTTTACGTAGGCTTTTTGAAGCATTCGGGCGTGCGGAACGAAAGGGCGAAGATCGGACTTTATCGCCCAAGGACCGTGCGCACTAGAGCTTCACGAAGCGCAGCGCCTCTTGGTGGTCACCGTTGATCAGGCGCAGCTGATAAGCCCCCTCGGACAACGATCCGATATCGATCACGCCGCTCGGAGACCTCGTTGCGAGCGTGCCACTCGATACCAATACGCCGCGAGGATCATGGATCTCGAAGCTGGTGACTTCGTTGAAATGCTGGTCGGACACCAGGTGAAGCACATCCTTGGCCGGGTTCGGATAGATGGCAAAAGCATGCGCCTTGTTCTCGTTGATCCCGATCTCCACCGGTTCGAAGAACGCATCGAATGCGATGGCATCCGTGGTGAGGGAATCGAGGAAGGCGGCCATCAGGGTATCGGTGAACAGCCCGTTCTGCTGCCAGTGATGGAAGACGTAGCCGGGTTCCGCTTCAGCGGAGATCCCCACGGGCACGCCGTCGAAGTAGACGCCATCCCAGGGATAGCTGTCCGGTTTCAACGTGCTGATCCGGATCTTGCCGGCACCAGCGGGATGCACGTTCAAGGTCACATCCACCTGCCGCGGAAGACTGAAGAATTGTTGGATGTCGTCTCGGACAACTGGGGTGCGCTGTGCCAGATCGGTCATGAAGGCATCATTGTACGCGTCGAACGCGTTGAGTAAAGCGGTCGTGTCCGTACCGCGCCAGCGGAGCAGTTGGTCGCCCATGTCGGGGCGTGTGAGGTCATAACACTCCTGCGCGATGCTCTGGATCCTGTCGTCCAGGTAAGCGCTATTCATCACGTCGGCGAACCGGTTGATGTAGTAGTCGTGGTAGCGTGGGTTCAACAGGCTGCGCTGCCAGATGTTGGTATAGGGCACCTCGGGGTCCTGGCTTGATGTGTAGATCAAGGCGTTGAACTCGGGGCTCGTTTGGCCGTTCGGCGCCATGGCGGTCTCCAGATCCGTATTGGCGAAACGCCAGCGCTGTCCGGTAGCGTTGGAGCGATAGACTTTGATGTTGTTAAGCGGCCAATCCGTGGTGCCCATCCATTGTTGCCCGATGATGTAGTCGGTGTACCAGGTCAGGTCGAAGCGTTCGTCCAGCGCCTCCCAGTATCCGGGGTCGGCAACATTGAGAGAGCGCATGGTGGTGACATCCTCCCAGAACCCATCGGAGCTTCCCACGTTGGCCTTCAAGGCGGGTCCGGACCAGGAGCTCACCGTGAGCACGTCCATCGAGTCGGGATCCGCCCCATCGCGTGTTTCGAAGAACTCACCATCCACCTTTTCCCGCAGTTCGTACAGACCGAAATACGATCCGTTGATGTACACGGTAACTGGTGTCCAAGCGGAGTAGTAGGAGTT
>DAOORM010000464.1:0-2148 GCA_035389265.1 Flavobacteriales bacterium
TCTCGTAAAAAACGCCTCGCTCCTTCCCTTTCAGCACGTCCTCCTTACCGAGCACGTAGGTCTGGCTCTCGTAGTAGTTCTTGTCGAAGGTGACGCCGATGCGCTCGTACGTGGCGTTGAAGCCGTCATACACCCAGCCGTTCATGGTCTCCCACAGTCCGCGCACGCCTAGGTCGTTCGCTTCCCATTGGCGGAGCATTTCCTGGGCTTCGAGCAGCAGGGGGGCTTCCTTTTCGGCTTCCTCCTTGCTCCTTCCGGATGCCATCAACCCATCGATCTCCTTCTTGTAGGCCTTGTCGAACTCCACGTAGTACTTCCCCACGAGCTTGTCGCCCTTGAGGCCGGTGCTGCCAGGGGTCTCGCCGTTACCGAACTTCTGCCAAGCCACCATGCTTTTGCAGATGTGGATACCGCGATCGTTGATCACCTGCACCTTGATGACCTCGTTGCCGGCTGCTTGAAGAATACGGCTCACGCTCCACCCGAGGAAGATGTTGCGCAGGTGGCCCAGGTGCAGTGGTTTGTTGGTGTTGGGTGAAGCGTACTCCACCATCACCTTCTTCCCGTTGGAAGGGAAGGCGAGTATATCCTTGGAAGCAGCCTCTTTCAAGAAGCCGATCCAGTAAGCTTCGCTGATCACGATGTTGAGGAAGCCCTTCACTACATTGAAGCGAGCCACCACATCCACCGACGAGACCAAGTGGTCTCCGATGGCCTGCGCGGTTTGCTCCGGGCCTTTGCCACTGATCCTGAGGAACGGGAACACATTGATGGTCACATCCCCTTCGAATTCGGGTCGGGTTTGCTGGAAGCCGATGCTTCGGCCATCGAGTTCATGGTTGAACAGCTGCTTGAACGCGTCCTGCAACGCGGGAACGAGAAGGGCTTGAAGTCTGTCCTGGAACATCACGGAATGGAACACACACCCGGATTTGCCGGTGTGTGTTGTGCAAAGGAACGAGTTGCGGCGCTAGTGGGTGGGCACGGCCACTTCCTGCTCGGTCACCGTGGCATTGCGCACGTACGGGCGTATGATGAGGCGGATGGTGTTCTTCCAGCTAACGTATTTCCAGGCCCATCCTGCCAGCACTTGTAAGCGGTTCCTGTAGCCTACCAAGGCCATCAAGTGCACGAACATCCAGCCAAGCCAGGCCACAAGTCCGCCCACATGGAACTTGCCTGCATCCACCACGGCCTTATAGCGTCCGATGGTGGCCATGCTGCCTTTATCCGTGTAGGTGAAGGGTTGCATGGGTTGCCCGTTGGTCCGGCGCTGAAGATTCTTCACGAGGAGTTGGGCCTGCTGGATCGCAGCGGGTGCTACTTGTGGATGGCCCCGCTCCCACTGCCCCTCGCTCATCAACGCGACATCGCCCAGAGCGAACACATCCGGGATCCCAGTGAGCTGATTGGTGCGGTCCACCCCATAACGGTTCGCTTTCGGCACCTCCGCAGCCTCCAAACCCGGCAATAACACGCCTTTCACACCGGCGGCCCAAAGCACCGTATGCGACTCCATCGCCTCTCCGCTGGCGAACGTGACCACTTCCCCATCGTAACTAGCCACCCGCGCACCCAGCTTCAGGTGAACGCCCATGCCCTCCAAATAGCGCTGCGCCTTTTGACTGCTTTTCTCACTGAAACTCTTCAGCACGCGGTCGTTGCTATCGACCAGCCAGATCTGCATGCGATCGCTGTTCAACTCGCGGTATTCGTTCTTCAGTACCGTTCGACGGATCTCAGCCAATGATCCGGCCATTTCCACCCCGGTAGGCCCTGCGCCCACCACGATGAAGTTGAGGCAGCGCCGCTGTCCGGCCTCATCCTGCGCATACAGCGCAGCCTCGAAGTCCTGCAGGAAGTCGCTGCGGATGTCCAAAGCCTGCGAAATGGACTTCAGTTGCATGGCCTCCTGCTCCATGCGCTCGTTGCCGAAGAAGTTGGTGGTACTTCCGGTGGCGATCACGAGGATGTCGTACTCCACCTCACCCCGATCGGTATGGACGATCTTGCGCGTAGGATCCACGCGTTGAACGGAGCACATGCGGAAGGCCACATTGGCCATGGGTGCGATGGTGGTGCGGAACGGATGTGCGATGCTATCCGCACTCAGGCTGGCAGTCGCTACCTGGTATAACAGCGGCTGGA
>DAOORM010000465.1:0-2144 GCA_035389265.1 Flavobacteriales bacterium
GGAAATTCAGTGAGCTCGACCCACAGGCGTTCGAACTCGCGTTGCGCACACGCACCTATGTGAGCAAACATCATCCGCGCAACTTCCAAGCACGCGTCATGGATGGCCATGGCCAGCGCTTGCGCACGTTGGAGAAGCGCACTGGTGTCCCCCTTTCCTGAGCCATGGCACGTGTCCTGGTCACCCACGGTTATTTCTACCGACTCGACGCAAAGCAGTGGGCGGATGCCAGACCGTATCCGCCCCTTGGGACCATATTGGCAGCAGCCGTCCTGCGCGAAGCTGGTCATGACGTGAACGTGTTCGACACGGGTCTCTTGCATGGACCCGAAGAGATCCGCGCAGCGATCGAACAGCATCGGCCCGAGGTGGTCGTCGTGTACGATGATGGGTTCAACTACCTGACCAAGATGTGCCTCACCGTGATGCGCGATGCCGCGTTGCGCATGATCACCATCGCGAATAACGCGGGGTGCCGAGTGGCGGTGAACAGCTCGGATGCCTCGGACCATCCTGACATCTACATCAAGGCTGGCGCCGATGTGGTGCTGCTCGGTGAGGGTGAGCCTGCCCTGGTGGATGTGGTGGAGCGATGGTCGCATGGGAATGGCATCGCGGATGTCGCGGGCATCGCGTTCAGCGAAGGTGAAGGCCATCGCACCACGCCGAAACGTCCGGTGATGCGCGATCTCGATACGCTTCCGCTGCCAGCGTGGGACCTGATCGATGTGGAACCGTATCGCGCCATTTGGAAGGCGTCGCAGGGGTTCTTCTCCCTCAACATGGCCACCACGCGCGGCTGCCCCTTCAAGTGCAACTGGTGCGCGAAACCGATCTACGGCAACCGCTACAATAGCCGCTCACCGGAACATGTGGTGCGCGAATTGGAGATGCTGCAGCGGTACAAGCCGGACCACCTCTGGTTCGCCGATGACATCTTCGGACTTAAGCCCGGGTGGGTGCAGCGCTTCCGCGATCTGCTGGCTGAACGTGGGCTGCGCATCCGGTACAAGATCCAAAGCCGCGTGGACCTGCTGCTGGAGAGCGATACCATCGATGCGCTCGTGGCCAGCGGCTTGGAAGAAGTGTGGGTGGGTGCCGAAAGCGGAAGTCAGCGGATCCTCGATGCCATGGACAAAGGCACCACCGTGGAGCAGATCGCGGAAGCCACACGCTTGTTGCGTTCCAAAGGTGTGCGGGTCTGCTTCTTTCTGCAGTTCGGCTACCTGGGTGAGACGGAAGCAGATGTGGAGAAGACCATCCGTATGGTGGAGGACCTGATGCCTGATGACATCGGTGTCTCCGTCTCCTACCCATTGCCTGGCACCTTGTTCTATGAGAAGGTGAAGGATGATCTGGGTGCGAAGGCCAATTGGACCGACAGCGATGACCTCGCGATGATGTTCCGGAACCGGCAGCGCCCGCTCTATTACAAACGGTTGCACCGCTATGTACACAAGCGATATCGGCGGAAACAGGCGCTCCATGCACTGCGGCAGGCGCTTGACCGGGCCGCTTTCGCGCCGCGCACCATGCTCTCCGCGCTGTATTATGTGCCCGCAACCATGGTCGAACGGATGCGCCTTGCACGCCTTGTGCGCTCGTGAACCGTATGCTCATGGCCCATGCAACAGCCACCGCCGCATTTTCCGCACAGGCGGGAATGTTCGATGCCATTGATGCCGCGAACCCCTTGATCGGATGGGTACGCGAGCGTGTGCGTCAACAGGCTTTGGCCGCGATGAAGCCGGGCGATACCGTCCTTGAACTCAACGCCGGCACTGGGATCGACAGCGTTTATTTCGCCGAGAAGGGCATGCGGGTCTGCGCCACCGATGGGGCTTCCGGCATGGTGGAACAATTGCGTGCGAAACAAGCGCAGCTTCCGCACCTGGCTCTCGAAGTGATCCCTTGTTCCTTCCTCGAACTAGACGAACTCGGAGACCGACGCTTCCAGCATGTGCTCAGCAACTTCGGTGGATTGAACTGCACGGATCGCCTGGACCTCGTCCTGAAGGGGCTCGACCGCTTGCTCCTAGTGGGTGGCACGTGTACGCTCGTGATCATGCCACGGTTCAGTCCGTGGGAACTGTTCAGTGCCTTCACCGGCAACTTCCACCTAGCTGCTCGCCGTTGGCGCACCG
>DAOORM010000466.1:0-1901 GCA_035389265.1 Flavobacteriales bacterium
GTTCTCGGCGCTGAGCTCGGGGATGCGGCTTTCCGAGAACTATAACGGGCAGCTCACCAACCAGCATGGCATCCATGCTTTCTGGGAAAGCCGCATCCCCGAGCTCAGCGCCGAGAACTACGACCACCTCGTGGGCCGGGCTAGCTATGTGGATCGCGTGCTCGACATGGCCTGGGATGCGGTGTACGCCAGCCACATGCTCGTGGACAGCGTGTTAAGCATCGAGCGCAGGCTAAGTGCGAGCTATCCGGAAGACCGCAAGTACGTCTTCGAGGATCGGGGTCGTGGCGCCATGCGCATGTACTCGCGCGAATTCACCGCAGCCTATGAGGCGGAAATGCTCGGTATGGTGGAACAACGGATGAACGCATCCATCCTCACCTTGGGCAACATCTGGTACAGTGCCTGGGTGGTGGCAGGCCAGCCTGACCTGGATCGGTTCGAGCAGAAAGAGGTGAGCGACTCGCTGAAGGCCGTGCTCAAAGCCGAGCAGGAGCTCTACGAACAGAACAAGAAGGGCTACGGGCGGGACCACGAATGAGCCCGCGGGGCCGATCCGCGAACAGCAAGCGCAGGATCAGCGGAATTGAACGGCTTGGTTGATCACCGCGCAATCCACCTCTGTAGGTTCTACCACCACTACGCTTTGGATGTCCCCCTCGGCCAATAGGTCGATAGCCCCGGAACGTCCGCTATCCGGGTTCAAGCGGCAAGCCCGGAAGTAGAGGGCCTCTTCCTCACGCATCGTCAGGCTGTAGCTCCGCGTGGTACGCAACGAGTCCGAACCGCTCACTGAGCCGAATAGCGTATCGTACCGACCGCGGTCTGGCCCGGACGCATACTGCACGATGCAATCGAAGCAAGTGGCCTTAAGCGAAACAGTGTATTCCTTCACCTCCTCCTTCTTGCAGGCGGGTATCAGTAGGACCATGGCCAGGGCGCCGATCACAGGACGGAACATGGCGGCAAGTTAACCACGGTGCTTGGAAAAGGTCACCTAGTCCTCGGCCACCGTTCGCAATAACGGACAGTCGAACAAGGCCCCCGGTGCGATCATCGGTTCGTCCAGTGGCGGGGTGCTTCCATACCGTTCACGCATCACCTGCTGCACTGGGGCTGAACCCAGTGCATGGTCGCGCATCGGCTTCGGCTCGCATAAGCGTACGCCGGCCCCTTCTGCGTACATCTTCCAGACCAGCTCCGAGCAGTAGATCCGCTCATCACCCCATCGGAATTCAAGGTCGTAGGGGAGACCATTGAACCGTGCCCCGGCCTTCTTCAGCGCCGAACGCAAGACATTGGGTGCTTGGTTTTCGGCATCCACCCAGCGCTTCGCCACCCAAAGGTCATCGGTACCATGGGCTGCCCACTCCTCCAACGGGGTAAGGAGTACCGGACCGACAGCTTCATACACCATCCAGCGATCCTGCTCCTTGAAGAGCACGCCAACATGTGTCCAGGGCGATCCGGTGGCCAATTGCACCGCACGACCTTGCTCACCGCCGGTCTGCTGGAACACGATATCTCCTTCGCGTAGCAGGGAAGTGCGATCCTTTGCTAGGTGCACAGGCAAAGGCCTCAGAGCCCCCACGGCCAGGAGTGTGCCAAGGATCAAGGCCAGATTCAAGAACAGGAGCGTTCGTTTCCGCATGGTTGAATAACGCAGCTATCGGTGCTGGCGTATTCCATCAATGCGAGGGATCGGGTTCGTAACGAGCAGTTCAATAGACGAATTTCTGCTCATACCGCGCCGTATTCCCACGTTCGTCGGTAACCTCCAGCAGGAAGTTCTTGTTCCCGGGGTTGTTGGAGTGCTCGTCGAAGGTGTGCATCAGCGACTTGGTCTTGGGTTCGTACTCCAGCAACACCCACGTACCGTCCATCATCGCCCTCCACTTCTC
>DAOORM010000466.1:1911-2136 GCA_035389265.1 Flavobacteriales bacterium
CACTTTGAAGGTGAATCGGGAACGCCCCTTCATGTCCGGTTTCAGATCCACGTTGGTGATGACCGGAGGCACTGTATCCACCATCACGGTGTAGCCACCGAAGGTGCGCACGTTGGCTGAAACGGCTCCGTTCGAATACGTGCTGCCCCCCACGGCGTTGGTCTTCCCCTCGGCATCAATACGTACCACCAAGGCCTTGCTATGCAGGGCTTCCGGCAGCTCGGG
>DAOORM010000467.1:0-2133 GCA_035389265.1 Flavobacteriales bacterium
AACGACCCCGAAAGTCAGGGCGCTTTTTTGGTGAACCTGCCCGATCTCGCGACAAGTGCCGAGGACATCGAGATCCAACGGGGTGTTGGCACAAGCACCAATGGTCCAGCCGCTTTTGGTGCGTCCATCAACCTGCGCACCACCGCTGTGCAACGCGATGCATGGGGTTTGGTGAGCCTCAGTGGAGGTTCGTTCAATACACGACGGTACTCCATTAGTGCTGGTACGGGGCTCCTGGGCCCTTCGGAGGGGTCGAAGTTCAGCCTCGATATGCGGCTGTCCTCCATCTCCAGCGATGGCTATGTGGATCGAGCCACCGCCGATCTGAAGAGCTACTTCCTGCAAGGCGCTTGGGTGGGAAGAACGCGATCCTTGCGGTTCATCACCTTCCGCGGCAAGGAGATCACCTACCAGGCATGGGCCGGTGTGGCGCCCGAGATCTTGGACACCAACCGGACCTTCAATCCGTACACCTACGAGAACGAGGTGGACGACTACGATCAATCGCACTACCAGCTGCTGTTCGATCAACGCATCGGCCGCGGCATCGATCTTAACCTCACCCTGTTCCGCGTCGATGGCAAAGGCTTCTTCGAACAGTTCCGCGAAGAGGATGATCTCGCCACCTACGGGATCGCACCAGCCGTGATCGATGGTGAAGCCATCAGCACCACCGATCTCATCCGTCGCCGCTGGTTGGACAATACCCTCAACGGTGCGAACGCCAGTGCTTCGATCACGTTGGGCAAGCATCGGTTGGTGCTCGGCGGCAACTACAGCGACTTCCGCAATGATCACTTCGGCGAGGTGATCTGGGCACGCTATGCCGGGGGGCGTGATATCCGCGATCGGTATTACGACAACGATGCCCACAAGACCGACGCGAACGCCTTCGCCAAACTCACCTATGCGCTCAGCGAGCGGTTGGATGTGTACGGTGATCTACAGGTGCGCAACGTGGGCTACCGTTTCCTCGGATTCAACCGCGACCTGGAGAACATCGCACAGCGCGTTGACTACACCTTCTTCAATCCGAAAGCAGGTGTGCTTTGGCGCATGCAGGACGGTGGCAGGGCCTATGCCTCGTTCGCCGTGGCCAACCGGGAACCGAACCGCAACGACCTTGAGGAGACCACACCCGAAAGCAGGCCCGGCAGTGAGCGTTTGCTGGACTATGAACTGGGATACGAGCGCCGAAGTGGACGTTTCAGCGCGGGTGTCAACGCCTACTACATGGATTATACCGACCAGCTCGTGCTGACCGGTGAACTGAACGATGTGGGCGCAGCGTTGCGGACCAATGTGCCGTCGAGCTACCGCGCTGGTGTGGAGCTGATGTTCGCTGTGCAACCCCTTGAACGGCTGTTATGGCGCGCTAACGCCACGGTCAGCAGCAACAAGGTGCGCGACTTCGCCGAGTACGTGGATGATTGGGATACCTGGGGACAACGCGCCATCGCGCATGGCAGCACGGACCTGGCATTCTCCCCAGCAGTGATCACGGGTAGCGAGTTGAGCTATCGCTTCTGGGAGAAAGCCGCTAAAGGCCATGCAGACCTGACGCTGGTGACGAAGTACGTCAGCGAGCAATACCTGGACAACACCGGAAGTTCCGATCGTATGCTGGATGCCTACGTGGTGAATGACCTGCGCGCCAATGTGATGCTCCGGGCCAAGGGCACCAAGGCCATCGAGCTCAACCTGACCGTGCGCAACCTGTTCAGCGCGCTCTACGAGAGCAACGGTTGGGTGTACAGTTACTTCGAGAACGACCGCCGCATGGAGCTGATCGGCCTCTTCCCCCAGGCTCCGCTCAACGTGCTGGGTGGATTGAGCATTCGGTTCTAAGGCATAACCTTCGTTAGTTGTACGAAGCGGGAGCCCTGGCCTAGTTTCGCTGCATGATGCGTAGTGTTTTCACCTTGCTGTTCGTGGGTCTCCTCCATGCGACCCTCAGCGCACAATTCTCCCACGATGCACGGATCGAGGATGACCTGGGCCTGCGCCAGCTCTGCGACGGACAGGTGATCCCCGTGCTGAAGATCAGGAACGTGGGCACGGAGATCATGAGCGGCTGTGTGGTGGAGACGTGGAAGAACGGTGTCCAAGTGGGTTCGTTCGATTGGCAATTGG
>DAOORM010000468.1:0-2132 GCA_035389265.1 Flavobacteriales bacterium
CCGGCGGCTACTTCGACCAGTCCCACTTCATCCGCGAGTTCAAACGCTTCAGCGGGCTCAACCCGCGCGACTACTTCGTAAAAGCCCCCGACAAGGTGGACAACTTCGTGCGGCTCGCCAGCGCACCACGCAGCTGAGGCCATTACGCGATCGTCCAATTTTGCGGCCACCTTGCGCCCGTGCTTTGCATCATGAACGCACCGCAGATCCCCGCCGGGCACCACCGGCTTACTCCCTACTTCCTCGTCGCTGATGCCGAAGCTTTCATCGCCTTCCTCAAGCAGGCTTTCCAAGCCACCGACCGCGAGATGCACCGTGACGATTCGGGACGCGTGATGCATGCCGAGCTCACCATCGGCGACAGCGTGCTCATGCTGGGCCAGGCCTCCGGTGAATGGAAGGCGGCAACCAGCATGAACTACCTCTACGTGGCCGATACCCACGCCACGCACCACACCTGCCTCGCCGCAGGCTGCACCGAACTCTACGCACCACGCGATGAGCAATACGGCATGCGCAGCTCCGGAATACTGGACAGATGGGGCAATACTTGGTGGCTGGCGCAGCCGGTGGGGTAGGTGAGGGTCCCACGGGTTCAGCAGAACGGCTGCCGGATGATGGTGCGCAACTTTTCCGGTGCGGAACGGCGCGCATCGCTCAGGTAGATCTCGCGGTGCCACCCGCGCATCACCTTGCCTTTGGAGCGGATGAAGGCGTGGAGTTTCGCGATGGTCGGCCCTTCGTCGGCATAGGGTCCGGTGTGCAGCACCTGCGCACAGGGGCCTTCGGTCATGTCCTGGATCCGCACCAGGTCCATGGCGGGGAGCACCTTCTTCTTGCGTCCCAGTTCGGCCTTCGCCGCCTTCAAAGCCTTCACCGTGACGATGGACGGTTGCATGATCATTGCCGTCCACTTCCACTTGTCCTTGCGCGCTTGCTCGAAGTCGTCCATGTCGTCGGCCCACCACAGAGCTTCCAAGGGCATCACCGTATAGTCGATGGCCTCGGCGCCTTGCTTGAACATGAACTTGAGCGTGTAGCTGAGCCCATACAACGTGGTGATGGCATCGGCGAAGGCCTGGCTGGTGTTCGGGTCCCCCTGACCTTCGATCATGAGGTAGCGCAGCCGTGGCACTTTCACCAAGGCCGGCTCAACGGTGGCCTTGTACAGTGCAGCATGGTCCTTCTTCAGGTCGAGCTTCTTCATGACAGCAAGCTAGCGGGACCGCTGCTGCCAGGAAGTGATGCCCGTCATCTGGCCACCGGCGAACGAAGTGTCTGGAACGGCGCTCCTGCGGCCGCTGGGGTTCATCGGGCTGCTCCCGGATCCATGTGCTCCGCCAACCAGGCCCGTGCCGAAGGTTCATCGTCGAAGGTGCGCAGCGGGAAATCGGTCCGGAAGTAGGTCGCGTAGAGGGCACATAATTCCTTGTGCATCTTGGTGTTCGTCACGATCGCGAAGACCTTGGTATAGGAACTGGCATCGGTGCCCTTATAGTGGTCCGAATTCATGACGTTCAACTCGAAATCGATGTCCTCCGGTACGGTGGCGAGCACGGCGGTGGGTTTGTTCGCGGCGAGTTGCTTGCGTGCCGCACGGACCTCGGCCAACCCCTTCACCGAGAGGATCACTCCGGGCCGGAACCGGACGTGGATCAGCTCGGTCTCGTCGCATTCCACGATGGCCAGTCCGGTTTCGATCGCGCGCATAGGCATGACGGCGAATATAGTGGCGGTTATGTTCCTGGGCAAGGGCACCGGGTGCGTGGTGCCCATCCATTGTGGATGCTGCTCGTTGAACCGGATCACCCCCGTGGCCGCACACACTAAGGACATTTGGGCAGATCGTTTGCCCCGCCTGATCGACCGTTACATCCGCACGATCCGCTGAGCCTTCACCACACCACCATCCACTTCCAGCACACTGAGGTAGGTGCCCGCAGGTGCCTCCTTGCCTGAGGCATCCCGACCATCCCATTGCGTGGTATATCGTCCCTGGTCCTGCTTGCCGGCGATGAGCATGCTCACTTCGCGTCCATTCGCGTCGGTGATCAGCACACGCACCTGCGCCGAGCGGAACACGTTGAAGTGGATGCTGCACCGCTCCGTCATGGGATTGGGATACACCGGCA
>DAOORM010000469.1:0-2130 GCA_035389265.1 Flavobacteriales bacterium
CTCCACTTCATGCCCGTGGGGAAACCAGCGCCACCGCGACCACGCAGGCCGCTCTTCTTCACTTCCTCTACCACGGCATCGGGTGCCATGGTCTTAAGCGCTTTCTCCACGCTGCGGTAACCACCGTTCGCGCGGTAGCCTTCCAGCCCACGGATGCCGGGTTTGTCGATGTGCTCGAACAGGAGTTTGCGGCCCATCAGCGATCCGTGTAATTGGTGCGTGAATTCCGTGCGCGCAGTTGATCGATCAAGGCATCGGCTTTTTCGATCGTCAGGTCCTCGTGGAACTGGGCGCCGCATTGCAGCATGGGTGCGGTGCCACAACTGCCGAGGCATTCCACCCCTTTCAGCGTGAACATGCCATCCTTGGTGGTCTCACCCGCGTGCACACCCAGCTTCTTCTCCAGGTGATGGATGAGCTCGTCGCTCCCGCGCAGCATGCACGGCGTGGTGCGGCACACGTCGAGCACGTAGGTGCCTACCGGGTGCAGGTTGAACATGCTGTAGAAGCTGGCCACTTCGTACACCTCGATGTGGCGGAGACCCATGACCTGCGCCACGGCGTCCATCGCGTTCACGCTGAGCCAACCGTTGTTCTCGCTCTGGGCGATGTGCAGGATCGGGATCAGCGCACTCTTGCTGCGGCCTTCGGGGTAGCGGGCCATGGTGGCCTTGCACTCGGCCAGTGCGGCTTCGCTGAAGGCGAACGGCTTTGTGCCGGCCGTGGTGGTGATGGGTCGTGTGCGAGCTGACATCACTTACAACTACCAGGGGTTGAACTTGGGATACCGTTCTGCTTGGCGATGCAGTCGTTGCAATAGGTCTTGCCATCACACCCACAAACACTTGGACAATCCATGGTGCATACCCTATCCACCGCTTTCAAAGCCGGGTCGTAACAGCTTGATTCCTTTCCACAGGAGCTCAACACTAGTGCAACGCTTGCGATGTGAAGGATGAACTCTTTCATGCGTCCAATTCGCCAGCGATCACGTTCATGCTGCTCATGGTGAGGATCGCATCGCTCAACATGCCGCCTTTGATCATTTCAGGATAGGCCTGGTAGTAGATGTAGCAAGGCCTGCGCAGGTGCAGACGGAACGGCGTGCGCCCACCGTCGCTTACGAGGTAGAAGCCCAGTTCGCCGTTGCCGCCTTCCACACAGTGGTACACTTCACCAGCGGGGACTTCGGTCTCGCCCATCACGATCTTGAAGTGCCAGATCAACGGCTCCATGGCACTGTACACGTCCTCTTTCGGGGGAAGGACCCACTCCGGAACATCAGCGCGGAGGCTGGTCTTGTCGCTGAGCTTTTCCAGTTTCTCCAGCGCTTGGCGGATGATGGAAATGCTCTGCCGCATCTCTTCCTGGCGCACGGTGAACCGATCGTACGTATCGCCGTTGGTGCCTACGGGAATGATGAAGTCGAAGTCCTGGTAGCTGCAGTAGGGGTCGGAAACGCGCACGTCGTAATCCACACCCGCAGCGCGCAAGTTGGGTCCGGTGAAGCCGTAGGCCAGTGCCCGCTCTCCGCCGATGGGTCCACAGCCGATGGTGCGGTCCATGAAGATGCGGTTGCGCAACAGCATGCTGTCGAATTCCTTCAGACCTGCAGGCAGTTCATCCACGATGTGGCGGATGCGTTTCCATGCCAAGTCGCTGAAGTCGCGCTCCCAACCGCCGATGCGGCCCATATTGGTGGTGAGGCGCGCGCCGCAGATCTCCTCGTAGATGTCGTAGATCTTCTCGCGCCACTGGTACACGTAGAGGAAGGGCGTGGTGGCACCGGCGTCCTGCCCGATGATGGTGTTGCAGATGATGTGGTCGGCGATACGCGCCAGCTCCATCACGATCACCCGCATGTATTCCACACGCTTCGGAAGCTCGATGCCGATGAGCTTCTCCATGGTCATGTGCCAGCCCATGTTGTTGATGGGCGAGCTGCAATAGTTCATCCGGTCCGTCAGCGTGGGGATCTGGTAGAACGGACGCCGTTCCGCCAGTTTCTCGAACGCGCGGTGTATGTAACCGATGGTCTGTTCGGTGTCCAGGATGATCTCACCATCCAGCGTCAACACGTTCTGGAAGATGCCGTGCGTGGCCGGGTGCGTGGGGCCGAGGTTCAGCGTG
>DAOORM010000470.1:0-2127 GCA_035389265.1 Flavobacteriales bacterium
TCTTCCTACGCATGCGCGATGTGGTGGTCGCCAACCAGGATATCCTGATCCGCCTAGAGCAACTGGAGGAACGCGCCGGTGGAGAAGGCCACGATATCCAGGGCATGCTGCAAGAGCTCAAAGAACTGCTCAGCTGCCCTTCGATCCCGCTGGACCCGGCTGGTGCTGAACCCCACCAAGCATGAACACCGCCCCACAGCATAAGACAGTCCTGCAACCGACATAAGACACTCTTCACATGGCAAACCCCGTCTTCGGCTCCAACATCAAGCTCCTGCGAACCCGCCGTGGCCGCTCGCAGGAAGAGACCGCCATCGCCCTCGAGGTGAAACGCTCCAGCTACAGCGGCTACGAGAACGGCACCGCCGAACCCTCGTTCGAGCTTCTCGTGCGCATGAGCGAATACTTCAAGGTGAGCATCGATAAGCTCCTGCGCGACGACCTCACCGCCCTCAGCGAAAGTCAGATGGGCCTGCTGGAACGCGGTGGCGACATCGACCTCAGCGGTCGTCGGTTGCGCGTGCTGGCCACCACGGTGGACCGCGACGATCGGGAGAACGTGGAGCTGGTGCCCGAGAAGGCCAAGGCCGGCTATGCGCTGGGCTACGCCGATCCGGAGTACATCAGCATCCTGCCCACCTTCCAGATGCCCTTCTTGGCGCGCGACCGCAAGTACCGCACCTTCCAGATCAGCGGCGACAGCATGCCTCCGGTGAACGATGGCTCTTGGGTCACCGGCGAGTACGTGCAGAACTGGCAGACCATCCGCGACGGCCAACCGTACATCGTGGTCACCAAGGACGATGGCATCGTCTTCAAAGTGGTGTACAACCAGGTGAAGGAGAAGGGCACCCTGTTGCTCTGCAGCACCAACCCGATCTATTCACCGTACGAAGTGCAGGTGGCCAACGTGCTGGAGATCTGGAAGTTCGTCCACTTCATCAGTGCCGAACTGCCCGAGCCCAACCTGAGCCGCGACGAGCTGGCCCGCAGTGTGATGGACCTCCGCAAAGAGGTTGGTCAGCTGCGCCTGGCCATGGAGCAGCAGGGTAGGCTGTCGTTCTAAGCGGTGCAGCGGGCCTTTTCAACGGGCCTTGGTGGAGGGATCTTGTGTTAAGTCTGTGTTAACCACTGGTGAACTATGTGCTACATTTGGGTGTTCCTAGACCAGATCAGCACATCATGCGCCTCCTGCTCACCTTCGCCACCGCGCTCCTGCTCAGCGCCACGCACGGTCAAACCCTGCTGGGCCAGGAGCATTGGCCCGATGGCACCTTGAAGGCCACGCGCTACAGCGAAGGGGAACGCATCCATTTCATCACCTTCCACGAGAACGGGCAGGTGAAGGAGGTGGGCGGTTTCCTACAGGGACGGCGCGATGGCGTGTGGAAGCAGTACAGCGATACGGGTGTGCTGCTCGCGAGTGCGGGTTTCCACAAGGGCGAACGCCAAGGCACGTGGGAGTTCCGCCACGCCGAGGATACGCCGATGGGTCGCCTCACCTATGCTTCCGGGCGGCTCCAGAACGGCGAGCAATATGGATCTACAGGAGAGTTGAGCGCACACCGCGCTTACTGAGGCCATCCGGTCCGACTAGCTCTCCAGCAATTCCTTCACACTTTGCCGCCGTGCCGCCATGGTGGCCAAGGTGACCAAGGCGGTCACTTGCAGCAAGGTGCCCAACAACAGTTGGATGTTGGCCGACGGCCAGTGAAGCACTTTGAACAAGCTGCCCGATGCGAGCAAGGCAAGGCTTACGAACAGCAGGGCAACGGCGGTGCGGGTCTTCATGGTATTCGGGGTTTTGGAGGTTGAATGCCTTGTGCCCCCCGAGGTAACGCTCAACGGTCGAGGAAGTCCTTGAAGCCTGGATAACGCGATACCTTCAATGCAATGACGATGACCGCGAAGGCTTGGATCAGCGAGGAGGCGATGAGCAATTCACTGGCATGTGGCCAATGCTGGATCTTGAACAGAGACCCCATGATGGATAGCGCGAAGCCGAAGAGCAGCAGCACGATGGCGCCTCTCGCCTTCATGCCGTCCTGAAAAGGTCGTCCTTCTTCTCAAAAGCCTTGAACTCGATCGCGTGCCCGTCGGGGTCCTCGATGAACATGCTCACCTGTT
>DAOORM010000471.1:0-2126 GCA_035389265.1 Flavobacteriales bacterium
CGCCATCGGATTGACGACGCAGGCCGCACCAACCGAGCCAGGTACCGTCGTGCTTTTCAACGGCCCATCGCCCGAACCCATCTTCGCGGTAGGCCGGGTAGGCGGCCAGGAAAGTCCGGGCGGCCTCCACGTCGGGGAAGGGTGCCTCGCCGGTGAAGCGCTGCACATCGGGGTCGTTGTTCAAGGCGAAGCACCGGGCCGCATCGGCGGCGGTCATTTCGCACAGGAGCAGGCGTTCGGTGCAGGCGATCGGGAGCATGGAACGTGCTTTGGCTCAGGGGCGCAAAGGTGTGCAACACAGCCCAGTGGGAATGACCATCCACCAGCCCCGCCTGCGCTGTTCATAACTGGCCGGGTCAGGCGCCGGGTGGCCCAAGCCCCGCCGATAGCTTCGCCCTCGTGCCCGCACCGCGGTGGGGCCGTTCCGTATGTGGTCCATTGAATTCTATGTCATGGCAGGCGCGCTCGTGGTGCTCCTGTTCTTCCATCTGGTGATGTTCGCCCGGCTGGCCTTCCGCAAGCCGCAGGTACAGCCCGATCGTGACCTGCCGGTGAGCGTGGTGATCTGCGCCCGCAGCGAGGCCCGCCGGCTGGAGCACCTCATCCCCCTGTTGATGCAGCAGGACCACAAGGAATTCGAAGTGGTGGTGGTGAACGACCGCAGCGAGGACGACACCTGGGAGGTGCTGCAATGGATGAAGCCAGAACACCCACGCCTGCGACCGGTGAACATCCAGGCCGACGAGAAGTTCAACTACGGCAAGAAGCTGGCCTTGGGTGTGGGGGTGCGCGCCGCCAAGTACCCGAACATCCTCCTCACCGATGCCGACTGCCTTCCCGCCGGTAACGATTGGATCAGCACCATGGCGGCGGGCTTCGCCAAGGGCAAGCAGATCGTGATCGGGCACAGCCCTTATGCCGAACAAGCCGGCTTGGCCAACGTGCTGGAGCGGTACGACGGCACCATGAAGGCCATGCAGTACATGGGCTTCGCCATGGCGGGCTTCCCCTACATGGGCGTGGGGCGCAACCTGGGCTACACCGGTGAGGTCTTCTTCAGCGCCAAGGGCTCGCGCAAGCACAATCACCTGATGAGCGGCGATGATGATCTGTTCATCAACGAGGTGGCACGCGCCAAGAACACCGGTGTGGTGGCTGATCCGCGTTCGTTCATGACCACGCAGCCCACGCGCGACCTGGGTACCTGGCTGCGCCGCAAACGCCGGCATTACACCACCGCGGCGCACTACCGCTTCGGCCATCAGATCCTGCTGATGCTGCTGCCGCTCGCGCGCACGGCCTTCTGGCTGCTGCTGCTGTGGTTCATCATCCGCCTACAATGGCGCGAAGTGGCCATCGGCCTCGCCGTGGAGCTGTGCGTGTTGTTCCCGATCACCATGCTCGCCATGCGCCGCC
This sequence comes from Flavobacteriales bacterium, assembly GCA_035389265.1. Classification (GTDB taxonomy): domain Bacteria; phylum Bacteroidota; class Bacteroidia; order Flavobacteriales_F; family PHOS-HE28; genus PHOS-HE28. Next base: position 1,417 of record DAOORM010000471.1, read on the forward strand.
TCCAGGCCGGTGCCTTGGTGTGGCTCGCTATACCCCTAGAATGGCTGTTCCTACTACTGGATCCACTGCTGTACACCAGCACGATCCTCGTCAAGCCCAAACGATGGAAGTGAACGAGAACCTCAGCGAGAAGGCGCGGTACGACTACATCCTCGTACAGCGCGCCGTGCAGAAAGGCGATCAGAAGGCCTACGCCGAACTGATGAGCCGTTACCGCGATTCCATCTACTTCATGTTGTTGAAGATGATCAACAACAAGGACGATGCGGAGGACCTCACCATCGAAGCCTTCGGCAAGGCCTTCCACCGCTTGAAGCAGTACACGCCGAACTACGCGTTCAGCACCTGGCTCTTCAAGATCGCCTCCAACAACTGCATCGACTGGATCCGCAAGCAGAAGAAGAAGACCTTCAGCATCGACAACCCCATCGGCACCGAGGATGGCGACGAGATGACCATCGAGCTGAAAGGCACCGGCCTCGATCCGTCCGAGATCGCCATCAAGGAGCAGAAGAACCTCATCATGCGCGATGTGGTGGACAAGCTGAAGCCCCGCTACCGCACCCTGGTGGAACTGCGCTACTACAAGGAGTACAGCTACGAGGAGATCGCCGAGGAGCTCGACCTGCCGCTCGGCACCGTGAAGGCCCAGCTCTTCCGCGCCCGCGAGTTCCTCCTCAACCTGATGGAGAACCACAAGGACCATATTT
>DAOORM010000472.1:0-2125 GCA_035389265.1 Flavobacteriales bacterium
AGCGGTTTACCGGTCACCACGTGCAGGTTGGAGAAACGGGTGCTCGGCGATTTGGTGCTACTGAACGTGTCGGCGATCCAGGCCATGATCTGGCTGTTCGTGTTCACGTCCGGTGCGGGGATGTCCAGATCCGGTCCGATGTTATCGCCCAGTGCATAGGTGAAGCGGCGGGTGATGCGTTCCAACTCGCCCAGTGAATACAACTTGGGGTCGATCTCGATGCCGCCCTTTCCACCACCGTACGGTAGGCCGGCCAAGGAGGTCTTCCACGTCATCCAAATGGCCAATGCACGCGCACTGTCGATGTCCACCGTGGGGTGATAGCGCAGACCACCCTTGTAAGGTCCGAGCGCGTTGTTGTGTTGCACCCGGTAGCCGGTGAAAACCTCGATGGTGCCATCATCCAACTTCACGGGGAAGTGCACCACGATCTCGTTGTTGGTCTGACCCAGGATCTTGCGTACGCCGGGGTCCAAGCCCATCACATCGGCGGCATGCTCGAACTGCTCCATCACCACCTTGTACATACCCTGCCTGTTCTGCGCCTTCTTGGCGCTAACTGCTTCCATCGTTGGTTGATTTGGATTCCCCTTGCTCGAGGGGGGCGCAAAGTTGGGGAGTCTACGGCATTAACCGGCATGACCGAGGGCAGGTTATCCGGGTTACCGGTCGATCGGCGGCCTATCCAGTGTTGTACTTTTTGGCATGCTCGGGATGGTCGAGGAACCTCAAGGCCCTCCGAGCAGGCGAAATAGGCCTCAGGCTGCCCGCTTCTTGGAGCCCACCCACACCGCCAAGGTGACAAAGCCCACCACCGTGACGCTGCTCAGCGGCATCAGGATGGCGGCGATGAGCGGGGTCATGTGTCCAGCCACTGCAAGGGAAACGCCGGTGATGTTGTAACAGAGCGAGATCACCAAGCTGGCGATCACGATGCGCCGGGCGCGGCGTGTCATGCGTAGGAAATGCGGAAGGTCCGCAATGGCCTCGGCATCCAGGATGGCGTCACTGGCCGGTGTAAGAGCCGCGCTGGTCTCGGTCACGGTGATACCGACATCGCTCTGGGCGAGGGCACCCGCATCATTGAGGCCGTCGCCCACCATCACCACCCGGTGTCCGCCGTCCTGTTGCTCCTTGATGTAGCGCGTCTTGTCGGCCGGTGAACAGTTCGCCCGCATATCGGCACCATCGAAGATCGTACGCAGGCCATCGTCCACCTGCGCATCGCCGGTGAGCAAGGCGGTGCGGCTGGTGGTCTGAAGCTCGGCCATGGCCACCGCGATGCCCAGGCGCGCGCGTTTGCGGATCACGAAGTGGCCCAAAGGGATGCCATCGACCTGCACGAAGACGATCGCTTCACCGCTCTGGCGCGGCACTTCGGCCGTTCCACAGAAAGCCGCAGAACCCAAGCGTATTGCATGATCGTCGATCCAGCCCATGACACCCTGGCCCGGAACGTCGCTCACATCCATCGGAGTGCGGAGGGCCTCCTTCAGGTGGTGGTGGATCACCGCGCTCAGCGGATGCACACTGTTCCTGGCCAGGGACCGCACCAACGAAGCCTGTTCCTTCGTGAGCGGTCCGCCGTGCCAAGCCACTTCGTGGGCCTCGCGGGCCGTGAGCGTACCGGTCTTGTCGAACACGATGGTATCGGCATGCGCCATCCGTTCCACCACCTCGGCATCGCGCAGGAACAGACCGCGTTTGCCCAAGAGTCGGATGGTGTGTCCGTACGCGAAGGGCATGCTCAACGCCAACGCGCAGGGGCAAGCCACGATGAGCACAGCGGTGACCACGGGCCACACCTGGCTGGCGTCCTTGCCCCACCAATAAAGCGCGGCACCGAGGCTGATCAGCAACACCGCGATGGTGAACCGCCGCGCGACGTTGTCGATCATGCGCGGCATGGCCGGTCGTTCACCCACGGCGGCTTGTTCCGCCCAGAGTTGTTTCAACCGGCTCTCCCCGAAGGGCCGCACCACCTCCAATTCGATGGCCGCACCACGCTGCCGACCGCCGGCCTTGATGGTATCGCCCACGATCTTGCGCACGGCGAGCGGCTCGCCGGTGATGAAGCTGTTGTCGATGTGTGCGGTGCCTTCGCGCAGGATGGCATCCACGGGAA
>DAOORM010000473.1:0-2121 GCA_035389265.1 Flavobacteriales bacterium
ACTGATCATGGCCCACCTCGTTGGCGGTGGCGGTTTGGTGTACGTGCTGCCACGGGTGGGAACGGGTGCGGTCCTGATGCCTTCGTATGCGTGGGCGCTGCTCACCGGTGGCGCGGCACTCGTGGGATTCACCTTGTTACCCCTGGCACCTGAAGGTCTTGCCGTGCATGTGGTCGGACTCGCGTTCCTGCAAGCGTTGAACAGCATCCACCTCAACATCCTCGTCGCGCGGGAGCGCATCGGCTTGCAGAACACCTTGCTCGTGGTGCAAAGCCTTGTACAAGTGATCATGGTGGCGGTGCTGTTCCAGGTGGAAGGGGCTACGTTGATCGACTACGTCGAAGCGACGTATATCGCACATGGGCTCACCGTGATCACTTCGGCCTTCTATGCCCTGCGCGGAAACTTATTGGCCAGCACCGCCGCGATGCGCGCGGGTTTCCTGGCCTTGTTGAAGCAAGGCGGGATCGGCCAAGTGGCCAACCTCTTCCAGCTGATGAACTACCGCGCGGCCTACTACCTCATCGAAGCCTTCCGGGGTACCGCGGCCTTGGGTGTCTATTCCGTGGCCATGCAATTGGCGGAAGGATCCTGGTTGGTGCCGAAGAGCATCGGAGGTGTATTGTACAGCAAGGTGAGCAACCTGGAAGAAGAACGACGGCAGGTGCAGCTGACGGTGATCCTTTTCAAGGTGGCAGTGGTGTTCGGGCTGCTTTGTACGGTGGTGCTCATACTGCTGCCCGATGCCGTGTACAGCACCATCTTCGGTCCAGAAGTGCAGGGGTTACGACCGATCCTCCTCCTCATCGCGCCAGGTCTGGTGGCCATGTCGGGTTCGCAGGTGTTGAGCCATTTCCTCAGCGGCACCGGGCGCATCGTCCAGAACCTCATCGGCAGCGGTCTGGGCATGGTGGCCACCGTGATCCTCGGTTGGGCCTTGGTGCCGGTGCTGGGTGTGCAGGGTGCTGCGCTTACGGCCTCGGTGGCGTACAGCACCAGTTTGATCTATCAACTCATCGTCTTCCTGCGCCTCACCAGGATCCCGGCGAGCGAGCTTTTGCCACACGCCGGCGATGTACGGAAGGCACGATCGCTCTGGTACATCCACAAGAGCAAACGCGCGGAGGCGGGATCCTATATTTGACCAGCGCGCTGGCATGATCCGCCCCACCACCCCACCCTGCGGGCCGCGCAGCGAAGCATGAAGGTCTCGGTCATCATCCCGTGCTACAACGTAGCGGGCTTCATCGGCGAATGCCTGGAGAGCATCCTGGCACAGGACCATGCGGACCTGGAGGTGATCTGCGTGGACGACGGCAGCAAGGACGACACCGCAGCCTGCATCCAAGCCATCATCGCCACAGCGCCGCGCGGGCACATCATCCGCCTCATCCAGCAACCGAACCGCGGGGCCACAGCGGCCCGCAACCACGGGTTCCGCGAAAGCCAAGGCGAGTACATCCAGTTCATGGATGCCGATGACGTGCTCATGAAGCGGAAGATCGCGCACCAAGCGCGCCTGGCCGAGAAGACCGGTCGGCCGGACCTCATCGTGGGCAGCTTCACCATTCTCGACGCGCGCGGCAAAGTGTTGCAGGAGCGGTACTACACGCGGAAAGGCGACCTCTGGATCCACTTGATGCGCACCGACCTGGGCAACACCATCAGCAACCTGTGGAAGCGCAGCATCATAGAGGCCGTTGGCGGCTGGGACGAGACCATGCGCAGCAGCCAGGAATACGACCTCATGTTCCGGATCCTCCGCATCACCCAGAACGTGGTGTTCGATACGGAGCTGTACAGCATCGTGCGCAAACGCGAGACGGGGTCCATCACCCAGACCAACCTCGGCGGGAACTGGATCCGCTACGTGAACCTCCGCACGCGCATCATCGATCACTTGCGTGATAAGCGTTCACCGGCGGAGCTGGCGCAGTTCCATCAGTTCCTGTTCGACTCGATACGCGTGTTGTACGAGCACGACCCCAAAGCAGCTCTGGAGTTCCACGAGAAGGAACTGCCCAAGGGCTTCAAGCCATCGCCCTCACCCACCACGCGCCCCACGTACTTGGCGCTTTACAACATCCTTGGCTTCCGCAACACCCAGCGGCTCTGGGCGCG
>DAOORM010000474.1:0-2119 GCA_035389265.1 Flavobacteriales bacterium
GGCCATGGAATGCTACGACACCGCGCTGCGTTACAGCAAGGAGCGCATCCGATCGGCTTGCCGAACTGGATGCGCTCCTTGCTGTAACGCAGCGCGGTGTCGTAGCATTCCATGGCCACGCCGAGTGTGCCCCAAGCGATGCCGTAGCGGGCGCTATCCAGGCAGCCGAGCGGAGCACCTAGGCCGCTCTTGTTCGGAAGCAGGTTACCCTTGGGCACCTTCACGTTGTCGAACACGAGCTCGCCGGTGGGGCTGGCGCGTAGGGAGAGCTTACCATGGGTGGTCGGGGTTGTGAAGCCTTCCATGCCGCGTTCCACGATCAGGCCATGGATACGGCCTTCGGTGTTCTCGGCCTTGGCCCACACCACCGCGAGGTCTGCGAAGGGCGAATTGCTGATCCACATCTTGGCCCCGTTCAACAGGTAATGGTCGCCCATGTCCTTGAAGGTGGTGACCATGCCGCCGGGGTTGCTGCCGTGATCGGGCTCGGTGAGGCCGAAGCAGCCGATCTTCTTGCCCTGCACCATGTCGGGCAGCCACTTCTTCTTCTGCTCCTCGCTGCCGTACTTCCAAATGGGGTACATGGCCAGGGAGCCTTGCACGCTGCAAAGGCTGCGCAGGCCGCTATCGCAGCGCTCGATCTCCTGCATGATCAGGCCGTAGCTGATCTGGTCCAACCCGGGTCCGCCGTATTCCTCGGGCAAGAAGGGGCCGAACGCGCCGATCTCGGCTAACCCGGGGATGATGTCCTTACTGAAGGTGGCGTTCTCGAAGCGCTCCTCGATGATCGGCTTCAGGTGCTTGCTCACATGCTGCCGTGCCGTGTCGCGGATCAGCCGTTGCTCCTCGGTCAAAAGCTCGTCGACCAGGTAATGGTCGTGGCTTTGGAACAGGTCGGTGGCGCTTTTCTTGGCGGCGGGTGCTGAAGTGGTGCTCATGATGATGCCGGAGTTCCGGCGGGCATGTCGGGGGTTGGATGACTTCGCGGGGACTAGCCCTCGTTAGGCGGTGCAAAAGTAGCAAGTCGGCGGGGGGCGCAGGATGGACCCGGGAGTACTTTCGCGCATCGATGGGAAAGCCCACCCTGCCCGCTGCCGATGTCCTACGTGCCGCTGATCCGTTGAACGCGGAGTGGGTCACCGTTGTTCTGCTGCTCGTGGTGCTCCTCATGGCGCTGATCCAGGTGGGTTCGCCTCGGAAATGGCGGCTGCTCGGCAGTTCCATGTTCAGCATGCGGCTTGGGAAACAGGCGTTGCGCGAGGAGATGGACCTGCAGGACCGGGCCTTCCTCGGTTTGTTGGCCATCGGCACCACCTTGCTCGCCTTGTTCGGCTGGCAGGTGATGGAACTTCAACGGGCGGGATCCTCGTTCCCCACGCTGGTGGGCGTGTTGGTGGCCGTGGTGTTGGGCCACTATGTGCTGTTGCGCGTACTTGGGAACATGCTCCGGATCGACCACGGTATGCAGGAATACGTGTACACCGGATTCCTGCTTTTCATCCTCGCCGGCTTGCTCGTATTGCCGCTGGTGGTCTTCATCGCCTATCAACCCACCTCGCGTTCCTGGGCGGTGGCGGGTGGGGGGCTGTTGCTTGGTCTGCTCCTTCTTTACCGCTGGCTAAGGGGGGTCTGGATCGGGCTTGGGGAGGGCGTACCGCTCCGGTACATTATTCTTTACTTTTGCGCCGCCGAATTGATACCGGTCCTTCTGGTCATCGACCACTGGCGCAACACCTCCTCCCCGCTGTCCAACTCCTAAGCCGATCGGCCTTGAAGATCAAGACCATCCTCGTTTCGCAGCCGGCGCCCACGGACGAGAAGTCGCCCTATCATGAGCTGGCCAAGAAGTACAGCTTGAAGATCGACTTCCGGCCCTTCATCAAGGTCGAATCCGTTCCTGCCCAGGATTTCCGCCAGGAGCGTATCAACATCCTGGATCATTCGGCCATTGTCCTCACCAGCCGCAATTCGGTGGATCACTTCTTCCGCATGTGCAAGGAGCTGCGCATCACCGTGCCCGAGACGATGAAGTATTTCTGTGTGAGCGAGAGTGTGGCGTACTATGTGCAGAAGTACATCGTGTACCGCAAGCGCAAGGTGTTCATCGGCAAGCAGACCT
>DAOORM010000475.1:0-2109 GCA_035389265.1 Flavobacteriales bacterium
CGGGCTTGATCCGCACCTCGTATTGAACGGTGCTGAGGGGCACCAAGGTGATATCGACGACCGGTAACTGCGCCCGTAAAAGGCCGGGAACAGCGACTAGGAAGAAGAAAGCGAGGTAGCGCATGGCAGCACCCCAGGGAGATAGACCCGAGGCTGCCATCAAATTTAGGTCATGGGACCTACCTAGAACGGTCTTCGCAAGAACTTGCTTACAGGATGCCGTTGACGATGCGCTCCACCGATACTCCTTCGGCTTCGGCCTTGTAGTTCCGGACCAGCCTGTGGCGCAGGATCGGCAAGGCTACGGCTTGCACATCCTCGATATCGGGGGAGAACTTGCCACGAGCGAGCGCATGGCATTTCGCTCCCACCACGAGGTATTGGGAGGCGCGGGGGCCAGCACCCCAACTCACATGGTCCTTGATGATGGCCGGGGCATCCGCATTGCCCGGACGAGTGCGCGTGGCCAGTTTCACGGCGTACTCAAGCACATTTTCCGCGACGTGGATGCGGCGCACGAGCCCTTGATACGAGAGGATCTCCTCGGCCGTGAGCACAGGGGAGAGTTGGGGCTTCACGTCGCCCGTGGTGGCCTTGACGATGGCCAACTCCTCCTTGTAGGTCGGATAATCGACCCAGATATTGAACATGAAGCGATCGAGCTGCGCTTCCGGCAACGGATACGTACCTTCTTGTTCAATAGGGTTCTGGGTGGCCAGTACGAAGAAAGGTTCCTGCAAGGGATGCGTTGCACCAGCGGCTGTGACGGCTTTCTCCTGCATCGCTTCGAGCAAGGCGGCCTGTGTCTTGGGTGGGGTACGGTTGATCTCGTCGGCCAAGATGATGTTGGCGAAGATGGGACCGCGGATGAATCGGAACCGACGATCCTGGTCCAGCACCTCCGAGCCGATGATGTCGCTCGGCATGAGGTCAGGCGTGAACTGGATCCGATTGAACGACAGACCCAGTGCCTGTGCCACCGAATTCACCAGAAGTGTTTTTGCCAAGCCGGGTACACCGACCAGCAAGCAGTGCCCTCGGCTGAAGATCCCCATCAGCACAAGGTCTACGACCTGGTCCTGACCAACGATCGCCTTGTTCACCTCCGCTTTCAGCTTGCGGTATTGTTCACCGAAGCGTTCTACCGACCGAATATCATCCATGTGCGTTCGCTGTGATCAGTTACCGGCCTGTTCCCTGGCCCAATCGTGTGTGAAGGTGCAGCCGTGATAATCCTTGTTCAGGCGCACATAAGTACCGTCGAGCCGACTGCTCACCCAATCCTCGACCGCCGCTGCCCTCAACTTGCCTTCAGCGGCTTGTTGGATCATGCGATAGTCGTCCTTGAGGTTCGCTTTATGCGGGGGTGTATGGGAGATCAATTGCAGCACCCTGTATGCTTTGGATCCGTCGGGAAGGACGATGAGCTGAGGCTCGCTCACCTCCCCTGCCTTGAGCTTATCCAGCACGAAGAAGGTCTGTTGGTCCAACGCCCCCATATCCCAACGACTCGAGTTGTTGTTCTGTTCGATCACCATGCCGCCGAGGTCCTTGCTGTCCGCATCTTCGGAGAATTCGGCAGCCAAGGCGCTGAACTTCCCTCCTTCGGAACGAACGCGCTTCACCAAGCTATCCAGCACCGTCCTTTCCTTCTGCAATTCAGCATTCCCCAGCTGTGGTCGCATCAGTACGTGCCGCGCATTGTAGTACTCGCCGCGACGCTCCACCATCTGCATGAAGTGGTAACCATATTCGGTCTTGAAGACCTGGCTAACTTCTCCTTCCTTCAAACTCATGGCCACGGCATCGAACTCAGGTACCATGGTACCGAGGGGCACCAGGCCCAACTCACCACAATCCTTGGCGGAACCAGGATCCTCCGAATAGAGCATCGCCACGATACAGATCTCCTTCTCGCCCTTACTGACCGACTCACGGTACTCTTCGATCTTCCGGCGAACACGTCGCTCCTCGGTCTCATCCGGCTTGGGTTCCCGTACGATCTGGGCGTATTCCACTTCCGCATTGATCAAGGGAATACTATCCGCCGGAATGGAATTGTAGAAGCGCTGCACATCACGCGGGGTCACCCGGACATCGGCCGTGATC
>DAOORM010000476.1:0-2106 GCA_035389265.1 Flavobacteriales bacterium
CACCAAGGAGCCTTCATCTTCCGCAACGGATTCCCGGAGGCCGTGGCGCTCACGGGCAGCTCGGCCGAAGGTGTAGTTGTCGTTACACCCGACTCCGCTACGCGCACCTCCTTCACCTACACAGCGGTGTATCGGGGCAAGATCCATCGCTTCGGCCGGAATGATGTCACCTTACACTGGAGCGGATCCCACTATACCGAAGGTGTCCATATGCCCTGACCGTATGAAGCACTTTCTTCCACTCCTCCTGCTTCTCGCGCACCAAGCAGTACTTGGTCAAGATCCCACACTCGACCGCTCCTTTACGGACCGCAGCTGGGACGTGCTGGTGGGCGGTTCCCTTGGCGGCACGCAGAACGTGGAACTTGGCCTTGCACGGCGATATCAGCGCGCGGATCGAAAAAGGCCATTCGCGACGGTCATGTACGTTTCCGTTGAACGCAACTTCGGCTATCCGAAAGGCTTTGCACCGAAGGTCGGAGCTTGGAGGGGCTCGGGCCCTGCCGGCCTTTGCTTCGGGGTGAGCGGCTTGTACTACAGCCAGGAGAACTTGAAAGGCCTCTGTATCCGCCCAGAGATCGGTTTCGGATACGAGCGATTCAAAGTCACCTATGCTTACAACGTATATGCAAGCCAAGCGCCGATATCCGGCCATATGCTCACGGTAGCCCTTCTCTTCAGCTTCAAGGTGACAGAACTCCCCGCGCAGTGAATGGATCTATAGGAGTTTGATTATTTTCACCAGAGATCCTTCCGCAATAGCTATGTACAAGACCCACTTGCGCTCCGTGTGGCGCCTATGCCCGCTCCTCTTCTTCGTGATACTTGCAGCACCCTCGATGGCACAAGACAGAGCCCCATACCGTGGCTTCTTCCTCGGCGTGGGTATGGGGCAGGACGTTGGTGGCCTACCCGGCGCCCGAGCGACCTATTGGGTGGCGCCTTACCTGAGCGGCTTCGTGGGTGGTGGATGGGCCCTTGTGGGTGGTGGTTGGAATGCCGGGGTGGAATTGCGTTTGCCGTCTGAAGGAAGGACAAAGCCCTTCGTTACCGGGATGTACGGCTATAACGGCGTTATCAGGATCGAAGGACTGGATCAGTTGAATGGCATCTACCTCGGCCCCACGGTCGGTGGTGGGATCATGGTACAACAACGCCGGACCCGCAACTATTGGCGCTTCTCGATCAACGTACCCTTCCGATCACAGGAGATGTTGGATGCATGGGATGCGATCAAAGCAAGACCCGATGTAAGGATCGAAAGCGACCTCCTCCCGATCACGGTCGGGGTCGGTTTCCATTTCTCACTTTAAGTCACACCGTAGCACTAGGCAGAGGCCCGAGAAACGCTCGATGCCCGACGTTCTGCCAGCATCTCTTTCGCAGCAGCGATCAGTGCCACCTCATCGAAACCGCACTCAGCGTATAGTTCCTTCTGGGAGCCGTGTTCGATCCATTTGTCGGGGATGCCGAGACGCTTCACTTGGGCGTGGTAACCGTGGTCGGCCATGAATTCCAGCACCGCACTGCCCATACCACCCTGGATGCAGCCATCCTCGATGGTGATCACGTGCTTGAACTTGCCGAAGACCTCGTGCAACAACAGCTCATCGATCGGTTTCGCGAACCGCATGTCGTAGTGCGCCACGCTGTAGCCTTCCGCTTGTAGGGCATCGATGCCTTTCGCGGCGATGTTGCCGATATGTCCGATGCTGAGCACCGCGACTTCCGTGCCTGAGCGCACTTTTCGCCCCGTGCCGATCTTGATCTCTTTGAAGGGTGTCTTCCACTCGGTCATCACACCTTCACCACGCGGGTAACGGATGCTGAACGGACCGTGGTCCTTCAATTGGGCCGTATACATCAGATCGCGCAGTTCCTCCTCGTTCATCGGAGCGCTCACGATCATGTTCGGGATGCAGCGGAAGTAGGCGATATCGAATGCGCCGTGGTGCGTGGGCCCATCGGCTCCGGCCAGACCGCCGCGGTCGAGGCAGAACACCACGTGCAACTTCTGCAGGGCCACATCGTGCACCACCTGATCGTAGGCGCGCTGCATGAAGGAGCTGTAGATGTTGCAGAAGGGCACCATGCCTTGCGTGGCCA
>DAOORM010000477.1:0-2104 GCA_035389265.1 Flavobacteriales bacterium
CAGCGCGCGGTGCGCAGCGCGGAACTCGATACCGAAGTACCGGCAAAGGCTGCCCAAATTGTAGTGGGGGAGGTGAGGCACCAGTTGTCGTGCCAGGCGTTCGGTGCACAAGGTGGGCCGATCGAAGACCAGACCGGTGCGCGCGAACTCATGCTCCAAGGCGGTCATATCGAAGCGGACGTTGTGCGCCACCACGATGCGGTCCTGGGTAAGTGTCTCCAAGGTGCGCACCACATCAACGAAGGCGGGGGCCTCGGTAAGCATGGCTGGCTCGATGCCAGTGAGCCGCCGGATGAATCCGGGGATGCGGGTGCGGGGCTGGATCAATGAATCCCAACGAAGTCGCTCATGTACGCCGTCGAGCGCGAGCACGGCCACTTCCATCACACGGCCTTCGGTAGGGTCGCCGCTCGTGGTCTCCACATCCAATACAGCGAACCGAAGCCGTTCCATGGCGCCGTGATACGCAACAGGCGGCCTGTGGGTTCCAACCACCCATCCCGAGCCGCGAAGGCCTACTATATTGCCGCTTGTCCGAAGGGCTTGCATCGGCTCAAAGATGCATCACCGATCCGACATCACCACACCTTGCGCAGCATCTACCACTTCTTCTTCAGTACCCTGGCTGGCTGGCGCATCCAGGACGATCGTCCGGCAGGCCTTGACCGCTACATCGTGGTGGTGGCGCCGCATACGAGCAACTGGGACTTCTTCGTGGGCCTCTGTGTGCGCAGTCTTGCGCGGATGGGCGATACGAAGTACTTGGCCAAGAAGTCGCTTTTCAAGCCGCCGTTCGGTTGGATATTCAGTGCGTTGGGCGGCTACCCGGTGGACCGCAGCAAGCACAACAACCTGGTCGATGCGGTGGTGGCCATGTTCGACCGGGGCGAGATCAAGAGCATAGCCCTTACACCGGAGGGCACCCGCAAGTACCAGCCCGACTGGAAAACCGGATTCCACCGCATCGCGAAAGGGGCCGATGTGCCCATCATCCTGGTCACGTTCGATTACCCGCAAAAGCTGGTGATCCTAAGCGCTCCGTTCCCCTTGACCAACGACCCGGAGGCCGACATCTTGCGGATGAAGGACTGGTTCAGACCGCACAAGGGCCGGAACCCGGAGGACGGTATCCGGTAGTTGGTACGAACATTGCGAAGAGCGAGCCTATGCGTAGCCTATTGACCGCCGCGGCACTGATCGTGGCCTTCACCCTGCAAGCCCAGAGCACCTTCCCGACCCTGAGCGGCGAAACGGCGGCAGGTGCGAGTATTACCCTACCCACGAATGGAAAGCCTTGGACCGTGATCGGCCTGGCCTACGGTCAGAAAGCGAGCCCGCTGCTCGAAGAGTGGTATGAGCCGGCGTACCTGCGCTTCATCGCCAAACATGGATTGATGGCAGGGTCTTACGAGGCGGATGTGTTCTTCGTACCCTTGTTCGTCGGGGTGAACAAAGCCGCCTACGAAGGCAGCCTGAACAAATTCCGTAAGAGCGCCGATCCCGAGATCGTGGATCACGTGCTTTTCTCGAAGGCCGACATCGAGCCGTTGAAGGAAGCGCTTGGACTGAACGACAAGGACATCCCTTACTTTTTCGTGCTGGATGGGGAAGGCCGTATCGTTCACCGCGAACAGGGCGCCTTCACCGACGAGAAACTCGAGAACATCGAAGAGGTTCTCTTGGATTGACAACAGTGCCGAGCCGCTGAGTCATTCAAGCCTATATCTTCGCGCGCTAAGAAAACCAGCCATGACAATGCTCGTATCACTGACCTTCTCGGCACTCCTTGGTTTCACGTTAGCATCCTGCGGAGACTCGACCACAGAAACCGTGAAAGTGGCTGGCGCTGAGGAAATCAAAGTCGTGGAAGAACCAAAAAAGAAACAGAAGATGTCAGATGGTCTGTACGCCAAGATCAACTCCAATAAGGGGGTGATTACGATCCAGCTTGAGTTTGAGAAGGCCCCGATGACGGTGGCCAACTTCGTAGCGCTGGCCGAAGGGAAGATGAAGAATACGGCTAAAGGTGAAGGCAAGCCATACTATGACGGCATCAAGTTCCACCGTGTGATCGCCGACTTCATGATCCAGGGTGGAGACCCCA
>DAOORM010000478.1:0-2098 GCA_035389265.1 Flavobacteriales bacterium
GGAATGACCGCATCCACGTAGGTGGTCTGGGGATAGTTGGCGAAGTAGTCGCAATTGATCCACTGGAGCGAATCGGCCTGGAAACCATAGAACATGGCGCCTTCGGCCGGAACGGAATCCAACTGCCAGTTCTCCTGGTTCCACAACATACCTTGGGGTGTTGGAGCGTTCGCGGTGAACACGCCCATATCCGGGTCGATCGCGCTCGTCGGCATCAGCACTTCCATGCCTTGCGGGCCAAGCACCACCGGTTGTCCGTTCTGGAACGCTTGAACGTGGATGGCACCTCCGCTGCGCAGCAAACGAGGTTGGTTACCATCCCGACCCACGGTCTGCACATCGTACATGATCATGTCGCCGGGATCCAGGATCTCCAAGAGGTGCACATCCACCGGACCGTTCACAGCGCCACCGGAGGGTGTGCGGAAGGCACTGCTCGGGAATACCACACGCACTCCACCCGCTGCGGCAACCGTTCCACCGCTTGCCGCGTCGACCACGAATTGTTGGGTGGCATCCGCTCGGTTCTGTTCAATGAAGCTCTGGAGGCCATCGCCATTTCCACCCGGCCCCACGGAGGAGCCCTTGTGGCAAGCCGTCATTCCAAGGACACAGGCCACGCCCAAGGCGAGATCGATCATGAAACGGGTACGCATGATGGTCGGACCGAAGCATTTGAGCCCCGTGCCCCAAGCATGACGCTGCGCCGGCGAAAAAAGCTGCTTGGCTCAGCGAAAATAGGGATCGTGCATGATCATCGGTGAGCCATGGAACGCGATGCCATGGCCTGACCCGGCACCACGAAGCACCACGGATCCACTAGATATCCACGCTCAGGGTGACGAACATCTGCCTGCCCATCCCCGGCAATAGGCCGGGTCCGGGATAGCCGCCGGCTCGGCGTGTGGCATAGACCAAATCCAGCGCATTGTTCACACCGGCTTTCAGGGCCACGGCATCGCTCAGCTTCACGCCGACGGTAGCGTCCACCAGAATGTAGCCCGGCAACCAGCCCACAGTGGCAGCAGGGTTCGGGTCGCGCGTATTGGCCGCATCGGTGAAAACGCCATCCACAGCACTGGTCTGCAAGCTGGCGCTCCATGTGCCAAGAGCAGCCTCCAGACCCATGCGCAACACGTGCTCTGGCGCGTTCTCTACCCGGTTGTCCGCGATGCGTTTGGTGGGGTCCTCGGCGATGAGCGGATCGTTCCACCGGGTGTAGCGCGCATCCGTGTACGCGTAGCTGGCGAATACGATCAATCGGCGGGTGATCTGGTCGTCGCTAGGTGCAAGGACCTCGCCTTCCAGGAACAATTCCAAGCCCCGGCTGGTGGAGGCGCCGATGTTCGTGCGTTGCACCGCGCCATCCAACACCCGCGTGCCGATGCGATCATCGTACTGCATCAGGAAAATGCCCGCATCGAAACTGAAGCGATCGCCGATGCGGCCGCGATAGCCCAGATCGGCGTTGTACCCGCTGGCATCGCGCAGGTCGGGATCGATGATGTCCGTGGTGCCCGATGGGGTGAGGTCGCCGAACAGGACTGGCCGGAAGGCTTCCGTGATGTTCCCATAAAGCACCGTGGTCTCGGTGGCGTTCAACTGCAGGCCTAACCCGAACAGGGGAATGGTCCGCGTGCGTTCTCCACTATTGACAGCCCCGGAGCCGCTGGTATTGATGCTGCCGGAAACCCGGTTGGTGATGTGCTCCAACCGCACCCCGGGCAGTACACTGAAGCGCTTGGTCAACCGGAAGAGGTTCTCGACATGAAAGGCTGCATTACCGGTGAAGAGGTCCAGTTCGCGGCCGAACGCTCCGTTCACCGTAAGGTCGGCGTCGGAGGCGACCGTACCGACTCCGAGCTGTTGCCGGCGGTTCGCGGCTCGATAGGCGCGCAGGCCCATGCTCAATTCATGATCGCCGCCCAGCCAGGACCAGCTGCGGCGCAGACGGGCCTCGCTGCCCAGGTTCATGTAGCCATCACGGTCCACCTGACGTGGCGCATAGGCAGCACTGGTGCGCGAAACCGTATCGGGAACAGTAATGGGTTTCACGAAACCAACGCTATTCCGCTCGGCCAAAAGCCCGAAGACCTTG
>DAOORM010000479.1:0-2089 GCA_035389265.1 Flavobacteriales bacterium
TGTATTCCGTCTCCTCTTCCTTGGTCTTCATACGGCTGGCGCGCCAGAGCAATTTGGTGCCATCGGGACTGAAGAAGGCCCCGCCATCGTAACCCAGAGTGTTGGTCACCCGCTTCACATCGCTTCCATCGATGTTCATCGTGTAGAGTTCCAGATCACCATCGCGCATGCTGGTGAACACGATGCGGTCACCCTTCGGAGAAACCGTGGCCTCGGCGTCGTATCCCGGGGTATTGGTCAGCTGCCCGCGGATATTCCCATCCAGATCGCTGACATAGATATCGAAGGTGGGGTAGATGGGCCACACGTATTTGCCATCGCTACGGTGTTCAGGATGAGCAGGGCAGGCAGCGTCGCCTTGATGTGTGCTGCCAAAGAGCACCAGACTATCACCGGGTAGGAAGTAGCTGCACGTGGTGCGCCCGCCGTTTATGCTCACCTTCTTCGGCGGAGTCGTGCGTAGATCGTCCGTGAAGGGGTTGAACACGTAGATCTGATCGCAGCTTTCGCCCCATGCTGCGTTGTTCGCTTGGAAGACCAATCTATCGCCTGAAAAGCTCCAGTACGCTTCAGCATTATCACCACCGAAGGTGAGCTTCTTCAAGCTCTTGAAGTGCTTCTCGCCTGGGGCGATGAGGGTATCCTTGACCACCAAGGTATCGGCGGTCGTGACCGTGGTTCCGTTGTTCGTTGACGGCGCGGAGCACGCAACGATCAACAGCGGAAGGAAAGCGAGGACTGGTTTCATGGGCTGAATTGCGGGCGCGAAGCTACCGATAGTGGAAGACCTTACTGTCAGGGAAGATCCATTGCTAACTTCTGCGCATGCCGATCGACAAGAAGCACGTCAAGGGCCGCGGCACCACGGAACAGGTACCTAACCGTTTCCTGCAGCGGTCGTACGCGGTGGTCCATCTAGAAGGCGTGGATGCGGTCGAGGAGGAGGATCGATCCACCCGTTTCTTACCCACGCATCCGCGAACGATCATCAACAAGGTGGACAGCGCGGACCTGCCGTTCTCCTGGAGCATGAACCCTTACCAAGGCTGCGAGCACGGTTGCAGCTATTGCTACGCGCGGCCAACGCATGAATATTGGGGCTATAGTGCTGGGCTTGATTTCGAGCGGATCATCCTCGTGAAGCGCAATGCGCCCGAGCTGTTCCAAGCGCGCCTCCGTGATGGACGCTGGTCAGGCGAGCCGGTGAACATATCCGGCGTCACCGACCCCTATCAACCGCGCGAACGCGTGGAACGGTTGACCCGGCGCATCCTTGAGGTCGCCTTGGACCATGGGCAGCCGATACAGCTCATTACGAAGAATGCGCTGATCCTTCGGGATCTTGATATCCTCGGAAGGATGGCTGAACAGCGCTTGGTCCATGTCGCCATAAGTCTGACCACCTTGAACGAGGATCTGCGCCGGGTGCTGGAACCCCGCACCAGTGCCGGGCAAAAGCGGTTGCAGGCGATCCGTGAGCTATCGAGTGCCGGTATCCCCGTCGTGGCCATGCTGGCTCCGATCATTCCCGCGCTGAACCAACCGGAGATCCCGTTATTGCTGAAGTCCGCCGCCGAAGCCGGTGCCAGGAGTGCGAGCTATACGGTGCTTCGGACCAATGGAGCGGTGAAGCCGGTATTCGAAGAGTGGTTGCAACGGAACTTTCCGGACCGTGCCGCGAAGGTGATGGCGCAGACCGCTGAATTGCATGGAGGCGCGATGCATGATACGCGCGTCGGACGGCGTATGCGCGGGGAGGGGAACCATGCCGCCGCGCTCGCTCGACTCTTCAAGGTCTTGCACGCCAGGTACTTCCAAGGACGATCGATGCCAGCTCTCGACCGTTCCCGATTCCATGTGCCGGTGCGTGGTCAACTTGACCTATTCAGTTGAGCGGATCTGCTTGGGCGTTGGGGCCCGTGATGCGGCAACTCGAACGTGGCACCTGTTGGGCCTATTTGCAGAACTTGACCTGAGGTTCGTGAACGTTTAATTTGGTCGACATTTTCAAGGCTTTCATCGTCATCAGGGAGGCTTTGATGTGAATAGACCACCACCACATGCGTTCATTTTCATTCTTGGTCCGCCG
>DAOORM010000480.1:0-2071 GCA_035389265.1 Flavobacteriales bacterium
AGTTCCCCCGCACCGAGAGCGGACGGTACTACCAGCCCCAAGGCGCGAACGGCGAAGTACTGGCCAACGTGTGCCGCAGTAGCCGCAAGGACGTGCGCGATGCTGTGGTGGCCGCGCGGGGTGCTGTGGGCGGCTGGGCCGGACGCAGCGCCTTCAACCGCAGCCAGATCCTCTACCGCATCGGTGAGATGTTGGAAGGCCGCAGCGCCCAGTTCGTGCATGAACTGGTGTTGCATGGAGCAACCCAGAAACAAGCCGAGGCAGAGGTGGCCGCTGCCATCGACCTGTGGATCCACTACGCCGGTTGGTGCGACAAGTACCAAGCGCTCTTCAGCAGTGTGAACCCCACGAACAGCAGTCACTTCAATTTCAGCGTGTACGAGCCTACCGGCGTGGTTGGCATCCAGTGCGCGGGAAGCAACGGCCTGCTGGAGCTGGTGAGCCTCATCGCTCCGGTCATCGCGGGTGGCAACACGTGCGTGGTGGTGGCCAGCGAAAAACACCCGCTACCGGCCGTCACCTTCACCGAAGTGCTCGCCACCAGCGACCTGCCCGGCGGCGTGGTGAACCTGATGACCGGCTTCCGGAGTGAACTGCTGAAGCCTTTGGTGGCACACATGGATGTGAACGCTGTTGTTGTTGCGGCTGCAACGAAAGATGAGCGAGTAATGCTGGAGACCGAAGCCACGTGCAACTTGAAGCGCGTGGTCTACCCGAAGTCGGAGCACGGTTCACCCTATGCGATCCTCGACACGCAGGAGGTGAAGACCACGTGGCACCCGATCGAACGGGGGCAGGGTGGGGGTGGTGGGTATTGAACACCGACCATCCACGCGGTTCATCACATGAGCAGCGCATTTCCTCCCGTCACTCTCCCTGCCTATTTCGGCGCCTCTCCCCAGGCTGACGTCTTCTTCCAGCCTTACACGAACGGGGGCAAGGCCATCCGCACACAGGTGGTGCTCACGCACCACTTGGTCAGCCTGGTGCAGGAAGGGGAGAAGGAGGTGCTCGTGGCCGGTCGGCGTGAACAGGTGGACGCCTCGCAACTCCTGCTGCTCTCGTCAACCAGCAGCATCATGAGCGAGCACAGCTTGGAGGGGCGCCCCATGCGCAGCCTGCTTCTCTTCATCGCACCGTCCTTCCTCGTCGACTTCTGCGCGCGGCACGGGTTGAAGCCGCGCGGTGCGGCGGCCGAGCTGCTGCCCCTGCCGCAGGACGGCTTCACGCGGCTCTTCGCGCGGTCCGTGGAACTTCTCAATCCTAACGTGCTGAACAGCGATGTCGCCCTACGCCGTACGAAAGCGGAGGAGCTGCTGCTCTACATGCACGCCAAGCAGCGAGCGGCTTTCTTGCGGTTCATCGCAGCCGCCTTGAAGGACCGACATGACCTGCCGCTGCGTAGTGTGGTGGCCATGCACCAGGATAGCAACCTCACGGTACCGGAGTTGGCCTTCCTCTGCCACATGAGCACATCCACCTTCAAGCGGCGCTTCCAAGTGGCGTTCGGGTCTGCACCCGGTCGCTACTTGCATGCACGACGGATGGAACGAGCGAAGGCGATGCTAACGCGGAAGTTACGTCCCAGCGAGATCTACCTCGATCTGGGTTACGAGAGTCTCGCAGCTTTCAGCAATGAGTTCAAGAAGCACTTCGGTGTAGCGCCCACCGGCATCCGCTAGGTTGGTCCGATCGCGCAACCTTCCGCCCCGATCGCGCAAACGGCTCCAGAAGGTCACGGACACCTTTGTATCCACCAACACGCCATCGCTCCATGGATATCGGATACATCAGTAGCGCTCGCAAGCAGTTCGCTTATTACAAACTGCTTGGGGAGAAGACCTTCGCACAGCTCACCGATGATGAGTTGTTCTGGCAGCCGAATACCGACACCAACAGCGTGGCCACCATCGTGAAGCACCTGTGGGGCAACATGCGGTCGCGGTGGACCGACTTCCTCACCACCGATGGCGAGAAAGCATGGCGTGATCGCGATGCCGAATTCGATGATGCCTTGAGGACGCGCGCGCTGATGGTGGCGGAATGGGAGGAGGGCTGGGGCTGCCTCTTC
>DAOORM010000481.1:0-2071 GCA_035389265.1 Flavobacteriales bacterium
GTGGTAGAAGCCCGTGAGGTAGCTGATGCCGCCATTGCCGTACTGGTCGTTCAGACGCACCATCAGCATGGTACCGCCCATGAGCAGGAGCCAGTAGAAGTAGGTGCTGGCGAATTGGAAGGAGAACAGGCGTTCGCTCACGCTCAAGTGCGCACGTGCCGCAGTGGGTAGGAACACCGAAAAGGCCAGGACCACGACGAAGAGGAGCACCGCCATGGTGGCCGCGGCGCGGAAGTAGGCCAGCTTGCGCCAGCGATCGCGGAGCACGAAGATGTAGAGGCCCCCGCCGAGGAACCCGGCCAGCAGCGCGGTGAGGAAACGATCGTCGATATGGTCGATCAGGCTGCTCGGCACGCCGTTGGTGAGCAGGGAGGTATGCTCGAACACCGCGGCCACGCAAGCGAGGATCACCCACGCCAGGGTGATGCGGAGCACCCGCTGGAAGCGGACGCTGGTGCGGGAGATGCGTTCGGTGGCCAAGGCCGCGAAATTAGACGTGTCGGTCTGGTGGATGTGAAGGGAATGTCACGCGTTGGTTGCCCCCGCGTTACGCTTCTGGCGGAGTTCCAAGGGGAAGAGGATGGCATAATACACCGCGAGCAGGCCAAGTCCGCTGAGGAAGAAGGCTTCGGACAGGCCATGGCCACGCCCTTGAAAGAAGAAGTCGCCGATCATCCAAGTGGAATTGGCGAAGATCCAGCAGATCACGGCGATGGAGTGGATCAGCTCGCGGCGGTTGGTGCGGCATTGCCAGGTGATGAAGAAGGCCATGGCCACGGTGGGGAAGACCATGACCAGTCCGGTCACCTTGTATTCCATCAACCAGGCCAGGTCCTTCACCAGCCAGAGGATGATGTGCAGGTTCTCGTTCACGCGGATGCTAGGCATCTTGACCATCAACAAAAGGCTTTGCACAAAGGTGGATGGAACGGCACGCACCTCAAGGGAGAGTTCCAGTACTTTTCACCCATGTTCCGGTCGATCGCCGCCGCACTTGTGATCTGGGGTACGCTCGTTGCGTTCCCGGCGTCGGCGTTCTACATCCACCTGCACGGTGTGGTCACCGAGCATTTCAGCGGCGATGCCATGAAGGGTGTGCAGGTGCGCTTGGTGAAGGACAGCGTGGACCGCGAAACGGTGATCACCAGCGGCAACGGCAAGTACGAGCTCTACCTCGAGCGCGGCTACGACTATCAGGTCTGGTTCTACCGCAACGACTTGGTCACCAAGCATGTGGTGATCGATGCGCGCAAGGTGCCGCTCTTTCCCGATGTGCCGTTCTACGACATGGACCTGCAGATGACCATGTTCACGTGGATCGACGGGTTCGAGCTGGAACTCTACTTGGAACCGGTGGCCAAGGCCGAATACAAGCAGAGCATCCGCAACCTGAGCTGGGATGTCGATCACACCAGCCAGTTCCAAGCTCGCTCGCAGCGGTTGATGATCCACTACGAGCGCGAGGTGGCGGACCGCGCCCGGAAATTGGCGTTGAAAGGCACCACGGCGAAGAAACCGCGGCGCAAGCGGGTAGTGGATTTCTAAGTCGAGGTCACCGGTAGGCTTGTACCAGCTTCACCGTTTGCACAGCCTCCTTCACATCGTGTACCCGCAGGAGTGAGGCTCCATTCAGTAAGGCGATGGTGTTCAAACTAGTGGTCCCATTAAGGGCCTCTTCCGGTGTGGTACCCAGCACCGCGTTGATCATGCGCTTCCGCGATAGACCGGCCAGAACCGGTACACCCAAGGAGGTCAGTCGCCCGAGTTCGCGGAGCAGCGTGTAGTTGTGCGCGGTGGTCTTGCCGAACCCGAAGCCCGGGTCCAGGATCACATCCGCGATGCCGGCTTGATGTGCCGCGTTGAGCCGCTGGCTCAGGAAGTGGGTGACTTCCTGAGCGACATCGGTATAATCAGGAGCTTGCTGCATGGTGGCCGGAGTGCCTTGCATGTGCATGGCGATGTAAGGCACACCGAGTGCCGCCACAGTGGGTAGCATGGCCTCATCCAGCAAGCCCGCGCCGATGTCGTTCACCAGGGAAGCCCCGCGTTCCACCGCGTCGCGCGCCACGGA
>DAOORM010000482.1:0-2066 GCA_035389265.1 Flavobacteriales bacterium
GTAGTTGACCGTCTCCAGCAGGAGGATGCCGATCAGCGCGGCACCCACGAAGGCCGCCAAGGCTTCCGGACCGAAGAGAAGCACGATGGCCAACAACAAGGCTCCTTGCCAGACCAGTGCGTGGATCATCTCGTTCTTCACACCGAATGGTCGTTCGCCCGCCTTTCTCAACCGATCCACTTCGATCTCCCAAGCCGATAGCCAACTGTACACGATGCTCCGCACCCAGAATCCGTAGACCGTTTCACCATGGCGGGCGCTCGCAGGATCGTCGGGTGTGGCCACCCGGCGGTGGTGCCCCCGGTTATGTTCGATGATGAAATGCATATACAGGCTGGTGAGCAGGAGCGCCCTAGACAGGTCACGTTCCCAGCGCTTGGTGCGGTGCCCCAACTCATGGGCCACGTTGATACCGTACACCCCGCAGAGGATGCCCATAGTGGCGATGGTTCCGGCCAGTTGCAGTGGTTCAAGCCCACCCGTTCGTACGCGGTCCAGGAAGAGTACCAGCAGCATGTATTGAAGCGGGACCAAGAGGTAAAGCAGCACGTCGAAAACAGGGTCGTGCAGCACCTGTGCCTGTTCCTCCTCGGTCAGCGGGTCCCGGTTCCGTCGGAGGAACAACTCCACGAAGGGGACCACAACAAAGGAAACGACCGGTACCGTCCAATACCCCAGACCACGGTCCGTGAAGGTGGCCCAGGCACCCAAGGGAATGATGAAGGTGGCCAGATAGCGCAAGGCCCGCCAGCGGAGATGGTCGGACGGCATAGGCGATCGCGTGGCAGATGCTTCCATCGGGGATGAAATTACGATGCCATGGCGGACGATGCTTTTCAAGGGGCTTCCCCCTAAATTGCCACCCCGGCTCGACCGGTCACGCCGATGAGACCGTTGCTTTTCGCCCTATCCGTTCCCATGCTCGCAGCACCTGCCGTTGCCCAGAAACGGGCTGTCGCCTACACCGAGTTCGATCTGCCCAACGGGCTGCACGTGATCCTGCACGAGGATCATGGCACTCCCATCGTGGCCGTGAGCGTGATGTACCACGTGGGCAGCAAGAACGAAACACCTGACCGGCGTGGATTCGCGCACTTCTTCGAACACCTGCTCTTCGAGGGCTCGGCCAACATCAAGCGCGGCGAGTTCAGCAAGTTGGTGGAGAACGCGGGTGGTGTGCTCAATGCTAATACCAACGGCGACCGCACCTATTACTACGAGGTACTGCCCAGCAACCAGCTGGAGTTGGGCTTGTGGCTCGAAAGCGAGCGCATGCTGCACGCCCGTGTGGATCAAGTAGGGGTGGACACCCAGCGCGAAGTAGTGAAGGAGGAGCGCCGCCAGCGTTACGAGAACCAGCCCTATGGCACGCTGACGATGGAGGTCCTGCAGCGCGCGTTCACCCGGCATCCGTACCAGTGGCCCACCATCGGCTACATGGAGGATCTGGATGCCGCGAGCGAAGCGGACTACCAAGCATTCTATAAGAAGTTCTACGTGCCCAATAACGCTACGCTCGTGGTGGCTGGCGATATCGATGAGGCCCGCACTCGCGATATGGTCCAGAAGTACTTCGGTGACATCCCGCGCGGGGAGAAGGTGGTGCAGCCCACCATCGTGGAGCCGCCGCTAGGTGGTGAAGTGCGCGACATCATCCATGACCGTATCCAGCTGCCGGCCGTGGTGATGGGCTACCGGATACCCGCCAATGGCACGCCGGATTTCTACGCGGTGGAGTTGTTGAACCGGCTGCTTTCCAATGGCAACAGCGCCCGCATGAACGTGGCTTTGAAGGACCGACAGCAAGTGGCCGTCTATTGTGGTGCGTTCAACTTTCCCTTCGAGCACCCGGGTATCGCTATGCTCTTCGCCATCGCGAATGTGAAGACCGACGCGCCGCAACTGGAAGCGGCCATGCAGAAGGAGATCAACGCCTTGGCCACCACGCCGATCAGCGCGGAGGAACTGGCGAAGCTCAAAGCTCAATTGGAGACCGAGTGGATCGCGGATAACAGCCGCGTCGCCGGCATCGCAGGCAACTTGGCCACCGCCCATTGCCTGCTCGG
>DAOORM010000483.1:0-2063 GCA_035389265.1 Flavobacteriales bacterium
AGCGCCGTCCGCTCCAGCCCGATATCCTCCAAACAGGCATTGTAGCGCTCCACCAATTCCTTGGTCGCCACGTGGAACAGTTGTCCACCAAAGAGGCCGCTCTGGATCAGTTTGAGCATGGGACTGGATTGCACATGGATGGTTAGTTGGAATCGCTTGTGGCTATCGTGTTGGCCATAAATTCCAGGTCCGAAATCTTGAGGTCATTGTGATCCGCATCGAGGAATAGAGCAAGGTCATTGTTCTGTACGACCTGATCCACCTCTTCCATGAGTTTTTGGAACTCTGTACTTCCCTCTATGCTTTTGTATAGTTCGATCTGGCGCTCAATGCTCTTTCGGGTGTAATTCTCCTGATGTACGTGGTACATAGCCAGCCAATGCGCAAAATATCTTCCATCGTATTTGTCCATCGACTCTTCCATGTGCCTCCGCATTACCCCTTCCCACTCTTCCTCGCCTGCAGCTCCAGCGCCTTCTGCTGGATGTGGATCTCTTCCGCGCGGCGTTCCACCTGGCGGTTGATGCCGGTCTCGTTGATGCGGATGGCGTTGTCGAGGTAGTTGAGCGCCTCCTGCAGGCGCACTTCCTCGAAGCTGACGTTGCCCAGATTGGAGCGCATCAGTTCCTTCAGCATGGCGAGCTTGGTGGCGTAGTCCTTGAAGAAGAACTCGTCGGGCTTGTCCCACCAGATCGGGGGCAGGTCGAAGTCGGTGACGCGCGCATCCACGGCCTTCTGGATGTTGCGCAGGTCGCGGGAACTGAAGAAGGGGAAACGCTCGAGCACGGCGGTGTAGAACACGCCGAAGAACTCGTGTGTGCCGGCATCGTGTTGCTTGAGGCTGGCTTCGTAGATGGTGCGCAGGTCCGCGTTCTGTACCTCGGTCTTTCCGCCTTTGTGCAGCTCGTTCATGGACCCGACCTGCTTCTGCGCGCTCATGAACTCGTAGCCCTTCACGTTGGGGTCCTTGATGAACTTGGGGTCCATTTCGCGGTACTTCTTCCACCAGAGGTGGTCCTGGTCCACGAAGTCCTCGTAGCGCTTGGCACCTTCCATGCTCACCCGCACCTGGATGCGTGAGAGCACGGCCTTGTCCACCTGGTCGGGGAGGTTGGTGAAGAGGCTGATCATGCGGTTGCCGTGGTTCACGGCGTAGGCGCCTTCGGTGTTGCGCAGGAAGACGCCGATGAACTCGCGCACGCCGGCCGACACGCCCTGGCGCGTGCGTTCCTCGAGGTTGTTCTCGGCATCGTCGATGGGTGCGAAGACGATCTTGCCGGTGTCCTGCATCGGGCGGAACCATTCGATCGCGCGTTCGGCCGAACCGCCCTGGAAGGTGGAGATGATGTTCTCCGGCAGGGGCCAGAACAGGAAGGGCATCTTCAACACTTCGCAACGCTCCTGCAGCATGGTGGCCACGGCGGCGATCAGCATGCTCTTGCCCGTGCCGGGTTTGCCATCGGCCATGGTGATGCTGGGCATGCCACCGAGCACCAGCATCGGGTTCTTCGCTTCGGTGATGTCGTAGCACAGCAGCCGTTCCGCGAAACGCCGGAACATGTGCTTGGCCTGTTCGTTGGCCACGATGTCCTCCATGCGCGTGGCGTTGAACTCCACGCCTTTCACCTGGGCGTTGATGGCCACGTCGAAGCCCTGCACGGTGAAGTCCGAATGCTCCAGCTTGTAGTGCTGCGCGGTGAAGAGCTCCGCGTCCTTCAGCGAGGCCTTGCGCATCTGGATCTCCTCCTTCAGGCGCTCGAAATAGAGCAGGGTGATCTTCAGCAGTTCGAGGTCGGTCTTCACCACACCGCTGCGCTCCAGGTAGGCGGCGTAGTAGTAGATGGCGCACTGCACGGCCTGGCTGGGGCGTGTGAGGCGTACTTCCGGGATGCCCCCGAAATCGATGTTGATCGACGAGTGCTCATCGCCGCGCACGTTGTTGAGGTAGTGCGTGATGTAGTTGGCGGCGACGAAGAGCTGGATGGCCGAGGAGGTCTGCAGCTTGTCGTGGAACGCGGGCATCTCGCTCTGGTGCAGGCTGCCGTCGTTGTTCTTCTGCTGCA
>DAOORM010000484.1:0-2062 GCA_035389265.1 Flavobacteriales bacterium
TGTAGCACACCACTTCGGGCACGCCGAACAGCGCCGTCTCCAAAGTGGCCGTGCCACTGGTGACCAGCGCGCCGTGGGCCTGGCGCAGTACATCGTAAGTGCGGCCCTTCACTACGGTGATGGGGCTGTTCTTCAGGTGGCTCTTGTAGGTGCCGTCGGGTACCGAAGGTGCGGCGGCCAGCACGAAACGGTAGGCCGGGTAGCGCCGCGCCACTTCCGACATCAGGGGCAACATGCGGGCGATCTCCTGCTGACGACTGCCGGGCAGCAAGGCCACCACCGGTCGTTCATCCGCACCGGGCAAGGGCTCCATCAGGGTCTTGCCCTCCTGCTCGATCGCATCCAGCAGCGGATGCCCCACGAACTCCACGTTGTAGCCGTACTTGGCGTACCACGGTTTCTCGAAGGGCAGGATCACGTACATCCTGTCCACCACCTTCTTGATGGTGTGTACCCGTCCCTTCTTCCACGCCCACACCTGCGGACTGATGTAGTAGTGTACGGGAATGCCCTTGGCGTGCGCCCATTCGGCGATGCGCAGGTTGAACCCCGGATAGTCGATCAGGATGAGCGCATCGGGCTTGAAGGCTTCGATGTCCTTCTTGCACGCATCGATGTTACGCAGGATGGTGCGCAGGTTCATGATCACTTGCGTGAAGCCCATGAAGGCGAGCTCACGGTAGTGCTTCACCACTTCCGCACCCGCGGCGGCCATGCGATCACCACCCCAGGCCCGGACCTTCAATGCTCCTGCCCCTGCCACATGGAACAACTCCCGCACCAGGTTGCCCCCGTGCAGATCGCCGCTCGCTTCGCCGGCGAGGATGTAGATGCGTTTCTGGTCCATCATAGCACGTAGAGCAACAGCACGATCACCAGCGCGTAGAGGAAGGTGGCACCGATGACGCCGCGCATGCTGCGGTAGCGGTCGGTGCGGTCGAACCAGAAGAAGAGCGCGAGGTTGGCCAAGAGGGATAGGGAGAGCACGGGGCCTTGGTATTCACGCGTGCCCAAGAAGAGGTCGTGGATGAAGAACGGCAGGTCCAGGTGCGGTCGTATGCCGGTGACGTAGATGGTGGCATAGGCGAAGAAGCCTAGCACCGGTGCCAACAGACCGAGCGCGATGCCGTACGGCACACTATCCGATCGCATGGTCCCAGGTGTTCAGCGAAGCGATGCTGTGGTGCGCAGTCATGTCGAACTGCACGGGCACGATGCTTACATAGCGGTTGTCCACGGCCCACACGTCGGTGTCCTCGCCTTGCTCTTCGCTCTCGAACGCTCCGCGCATCCAGTAGTATTCCTTATTCCCGGGATCCAAGCGCGTCTCGAATTCATCCTTGTAGTTCGCCTTCGCCTGGCGGCAAACGCGCATGCCCTTCAACGGTGCGCCATCGTTGCGCGGGATGTTCACGTTGAGGCAGGTGCCGGTGGCCATGCCGTGCTTCAAGGTGTTGGCCACCACGTTGCGGATCACCGGACGCACCTGGCTGAAGTCGGCCTCGATGGCATGGTCCATCAGGCTGAAGCCGATGCTCGGAATGCCCTCCATGGCGCCTTCCACCGCCGCGCTCATGGTGCCGCTGTACAGCACGTTGATGCTGATGTTGGCGCCGTGATTCACACCGCTCACCAGCAAGTCGGGCTTGTTGCCGCCGAGGAGTTTGTAGATCGCCAGCTTCACGCAATCCACCGGTGTGCCGCTGCAACTCCAGGCCTCCACGCCATCCATCAGGTGTACGCTCTGCAGGCGCAGGAAGCTGTGGATGGTGATCGCGTGGCCCATGGCGCTCTGTGGCTTGTCCGGCGCCACCACCATCACACGGCCGTAAGCCTTCATCTCTTCGGCCAGCGCACGGATGCCCGGCGCGAAGATGCCATCGTCATTCGTGACCAGGATAAGGGGCTGCTGTTCCATGGGGGCGCAAAGGTACCTTGGGTGATCAGATGATCGAACGATCAGACAATGGAATACGCGGGGGATCCGGATGATCGTTCGATCCAGCAGGATCATCTGATCATCTCATTTTCTGATCATCTGATCCCCACCTTCGCCCCATGA
>DAOORM010000485.1:0-2058 GCA_035389265.1 Flavobacteriales bacterium
GCACGATCAGGATCGAGATCACCGATGCGAGCACCGGGCGGTTGATGCTGATGGAGCTGATGTTCATCGCGTGGTACTGTCGGCCGTGGGCACTTCCTTGATCGCGTCTTTCGGGATGGGGCGCACTGCGGCACCCTCTCGCAAGGCAAGCAGTCCGGTCACGATCACGGAGTCCCCGGGCTGTACGCCGCTGGTGAGTTGCACACTGTTCGCGGTGCGGATCCCAAGCTGCACGCGAGCGCTCACCACTTTCCCGCCTTTCATCAGCAGCACTTTCTGGCCTTGGATATCGGGGATCAGTGCTTCGGCAGGAACGATCAACGCGTCGTTCAACTGTTCCAAACGCACATCCACTTTCGCGAAAGCACCGGGGAAGAGGCGACCCTCCTTGTTGCCGCTGCGCGCCCTCACTTTTACGGTGCGCGTGGTGGCATCCACGCTGGGGTCCACCGCATACACTTCTCCGGTGTAGCTGCTCGTATCGCCTTCCATAGTGAAGTGGATCATGGCGCCAGGCTTCATGATGCGGCCGTAGCGCTCGGGCACGGCGAACTCCACTTTCATGGGGTCGGTTTGTTGGAGTTTCGCGATCAAGATGTTGCTCCCCACGTACCCGCCTTCACTGATCGAGCGTAGGCCGACCTTCCCACTGAACGGTGCGCGGATGGTGCTCTTGGCGACTTGTGCGCGGAGGTTGTCGGCATCGGCCTGCAACGCCGCAAGCTGAGCCTGCGATGCATCGTACTGTTCCTGACTAATGCCGTTCACGGCGAGCAGTTGCTTCTTGCGGAATTCATCATCAGTGCCTAGTTTCAAGTTGGCTTCAGCCTTGCGCAGCTGGGCTTGCAGTTCGTCATCGTTGATGCGCACGAGCACTTGCCCCGCGCTCACGTTGCCGCCTTCCTGGAACCCGATCATCGTTACGCGTCCAGCGAGTTCGCTCACCAGGTCCACCTCCTCGTTGGGGAGCAAGGTCCCCGTTGTGGTGATGGAATTGTCCAAGGGCTCCGCCTTCAGCACATGTACCTGCACGGCCATGGGCGGTATGGCGCCGCCACCTTGCGCTGGTCCGTCCTCATTGCTTCCGCAAGCCGCGAAAAGACCGGTCATCATCACGCCTAACAGGAGTGCACCCAAGCGGTTGACCGGTTGGGTGGTCCCTGCGGGTTCCTGGGGCGTGGCGTATTCGGATCGACCTGTGCCCATCACATTTTCCATTTCATGATCATCGGATCGTCGGATGAACCGGTGCGCTTTCAGGTTATTCATGGGTGAATGCGCTTGGTCGTCACCGGCACAGGTTCATCAGAAGGCCGCAGGTTCTTCACAACGTGCATCAATCGCGCCATGAACATTGCTCGGTCGGCCTTGTTCACGCCTAGTAGCGCTTCGCTGTTCAGTTCTTCGTAGGCCTTTCGGATGGCTTTCACCGCTGGTTTGGCCTTCAAAGTGAGCTTTATGAGGTACTTGCGCCGGTCGCCTTCGCACTCGCAACGTTCCACGTAGCCTTTCTCGCCCAAGTGGTCCAATGCCCGGGTCATGGCCACCTTGTCCAGGTCGAGCTTATCGGCCAATTCCTTCTGGCTTAAAGTGCCCTTGCCCTCATCGATAACAAGGAGCACATAGAACCAGTGCGTGATGTCCAAATGAGCGAGCTTCTGTTGCAGCCTTGCGAAGTACTGGTGGGCTGCAATGGAGCACCAATAG
The DNA here is from genome assembly GCA_035389265.1 of Flavobacteriales bacterium. GTDB lineage: Bacteria > Bacteroidota > Bacteroidia > Flavobacteriales_F > PHOS-HE28 > PHOS-HE28. The sequence continues at coordinate 1,708 of DAOORM010000485.1, forward strand.
CCAATGGATGATGTGGGCATGACCGTTACGTACGTAATGGTTACAAATGAAACCAATGTTCTGTTCATTCGCATTGGAAGGGTTGTTAAGAGTTCGCAAATAGGCTTCCATTGAACAAGGCACCGGCAGACGTGGGTGAGGTGCTTTACGATCATTGCGAGAGCTTGCGGCGACCTGTTCTTAGGGCACAGGATAGCTAGGGAGCCGCCGAACGCGGAGCGACCGAAGGGCCGTGTCCGCCATTGTGCTTGGAAGGGGCGGTCAACGTGGAACGGCCAACCATCCATCACAACTCGAACGCCATCACACGGTTTCCTTCTTTCTGCAAAGTGCACGAGGCAACTTGCCTTA
>DAOORM010000486.1:0-2050 GCA_035389265.1 Flavobacteriales bacterium
TGTTGGCGTAGACGCCCGCGAGCAGGTCATCGGCCATCACACCGGCACCGCTCGGAAGCCGCTCCAGACGAGCGATACCGAACGGCTTCACGATATCGAACGCACGGAACAACAGGAAGGCAAGCAATGCGGTGGGCCACCCGGCGGGCAACGCGAACAGGGCCAGGGCCATTCCAGCGAACTCATCCACCACTACAAGCTGGCTGTCCTTGCCCCAACCCTGTTCCATGCGTGCCGATGCCCATGCACCTATGAGGAATATCCCGACCAACGCGGCCATGTATGCTCCGTGCGGTGCGCTGTGCAGCCCTGCCACCAGCCACAGCAGCGCCATGACCGCAGCGGCCACCGAGCCTCCGCCACGCCCCATGTAGCCGATGCCGAGCACGCTCGCCACCAAGGCCGGTACAGAGCCCCGTTCCGCGGTGCGGTCCATGGATCAGAGCGCGTCCACCAGGTCCTGGTAGTAGTCCAGGCCGAGGTGCGTGATCAGGTCCTCGCCCATCATGTGCCTCAATGTGTTCTGCAGTTTGATGAGCTGCTTGGAGAGGTCGTGTTCCGGCGGCAATCCTTCGGCGGTCTGCGGGCTTTTGAAGTAGAACGAGAGCCACTCCTGGATGCCGCTCATGCCGGCGCGTTGCGCAAGGTCCATGAACAGCGCGAGATCCAGCACGATGGGCGCGGCGAGGATGCTGTCGCGGCAGAGGAAGTTCACCTTGATCTGCATGGGATAGCCCATCCAGCCGAAGATGTCGATGTTATCCCAGCTCTCCTTGTTGTCTCCGTGCGGCGGATAGTAGTTGATGCGCACCTTGTGGTAGAGGTCGCCATAGAGCTCGGGGTGCAGGTCGGGCTTTAACACGTCTTCAAGCACACCGAGCTTCGACACTTCCTTAGTTTTGAAGTTCTCGGGATCATCCAGTACGAGACCGTCCCGATTGCCGAGGATGTTGGTGCTGAACCACCCCTTGATACCCAAAGCACGCGCTTCGAGACCAGGGGCAAGGATGGTCTTCATCAACGTTTGCCCGGTCTTGAAATCCTTGCCAGCAATGGCCACTCCCACTTCACGCGCAAGCTCTTCCAGCGCGGGGATGTCCACCATCAGATTGGGTGCTCCGTTGGCCACGGGCACACCGCTCTTGATCGCGGCGTAGGCGTAGATCATGCTCGGTGCGATCAGCGGATCGTTGTTCACCAGACCCTTCTCGAATTGCTCCAGGTCGCGGTGTACCCGGGCCAACGGCGTGTACTTCTCCATGCTTGCGCACCACACCATCACGAGGCGCTCGCAGTTGTTCTCTTGTTTGAACCGCTCGATGTCAGCCATCAGCTCGTAAGCGAGGTCCATCTTGGTGGCAGCCTGCTTCACGTGCGTGCCATCGAGGTTGCGCACATAGGAACGGTCGAACACGGCGGACATCGGTACGATGGGCTCCAGTTCGGGCCGCACTTTTTCCAGCAGGGCGGGCTCCAGCACACGAGCTTTCACCGCGGCTTCGTACACGTTGTCGGCATAGACGTCCCACCCACCGAAAACGAGATCGTCGAGCCCCGCGAGGGGCACGAACTCCTTGATCAACGGGTTGCGGCCTTCGGTACGCTTGCCCAAGCGGATGTGTCCGAGCTGGGTGATGGAACCTACGGGAACGCCTTGCCCTTTGCGGGCTGCAGCGACCCCGGCGATCATAGTGGTGGCCACGGCACCGAGGCCGGGGATCAGCACACCGAGGCGTCCGGTGGCTGCGGGAATTGAGGTGTTCATGGTGATCGGAATCAGGCCCCGGTCCAGGCCCTGCCGCTGCGCAGGTAGGTCCGCGCTGGTTGGCGTGGGCCGAGGCCTGCAAAGGTTCCCGCACCCTACGCGTAGGAATAGGTCAACACTACGGCAACACTTGCCGGTTCCACGGGAAGCGGTGGCTTCCGGTCAGGAAGTGGACTTGATCATGCTCTTCCGATAGTCCCGGGGCGAAGCGCCCGTGGTGCGGTGGAAGAACTTGCTGAACTGCGCAGGCGACGGGAACCGCAACCGATCCGCTACCTCGGCGAT
>DAOORM010000487.1:0-2049 GCA_035389265.1 Flavobacteriales bacterium
GTCCTTTCAATACACGCTCCAGATCACCAGGCGTACCTAACACCGGATCGGGTTCCAATGCACGAGCCTCCCACTTGCCGTTGTTGTAGTACTCGGCGAAGGGTCCTTCACGTTTGCCCTTCTTGTAGGTGACCTCGGACATCAGCTGCTCGTCGTCGTAATACTCCTTGAACGTGCCATTCTCCTTGCGCTCCTTGATCAGCTGGCCCTTTTCGTACAGCACTTGGAGCTGCAGGGTACCGTCCTTGTTGAAGTAGTGCCATGTTCCGTCGCGGTCCCCGTTCACCACGTTCCCCTCGATCTCCTTCTTGCCATCCTGGTAGTAGAAGACCATTTTACCTTCGGCCTCACCGTTCTGGTAAGTGGCTTCGGACTTGAGCTTGCCGTTGGCGAACCAGCTGGTATGGGCACCGTTCAACAGGCCCGCCTTCCGGTTCTCCTTCTCGGCCACGCTGCCATCCGGGTAATAGGTCACCTGTTCACCGGTCAATTGTCCGGCGGCGAAGCGCTCCACCTTCCGAAGTTTTCCATCGGGACCGTAATAGTTCCACAGGCTGTCCTTTTCCTGACCTACGTATTTGCCCGTGGCCATGAGCGTTCCATTGTCGTGGAAGTGGCGGGCCCGGCTTATCCGTCCATCACCCGCATGCTCCTGTAAAGTGGTGAGCTTCCCCTCTTCATCGTAATGTTTGAAGGTGCCCACCGGCTTGTCGTCCTTGAACTGCCCGACGTAGCGGGTCTTGCCATTCGGCCAGGTCTTGCTCCACGCGCCTTGTTTACGCCCTTTGGCATCGGTACCGTTGAGGGTCGATGCATCCGGCGGCTGGGCGAGGGATGACACAGCGAATGTCAGTGCCAAGAGGGCGAAGAGCGTTCTTATCCACATGGATGCCACAAAGGTAGCCGCGCGGTCCAAGCACCGTGCCGAAGGATAACGCGAACAGGCGTGCAGTTAGCTTCTACCTTTGGGCACACATCCACAGACCATGAAGTTCTTCATCGACACCGCCAGCTTGGCACAGATCAAAGAAGCCCAGGAACTGGGCGTGCTCGACGGCGTGACCACCAACCCCAGTTTGATGGCCAAGGAAGGCATTAGCGGCACCGATGCGGTGATGAAGCACTACGTCTCGATCTGCAACATCGTTGAGGGCGATGTGAGCGCGGAGGTGATCGCCACGGACTATGCGGGCATGGTGCGCGAAGGCGAGGACCTGGCCGCATTGCACCCACGTATCGTGGTGAAGCTGCCCATGACGCGCGACGGCGTAAAGGCCATCAAGTACTTCACTTCCAAAGGGATAAAGACCAATTGCACGCTGGTTTTCAGCGCGGGACAGGCCTTGTTGGCAGCGAAGGCGGGAGCGAGCTATGTGTCTCCCTTCGTGGGTCGGTTGGATGACGTGAGCACCGACGGAATCCAACTGATCGATCAGATCCGCACGATCTACGACAACTACGGCTACGGCACGGAGATCCTGGCGGCGAGCATCCGCCACCCGATGCACATCATCCAATGCGCTGAGGTGGGTGCCGATGTGGCCACCTGCCCGCTCAGCGCCATCACGGCTCTTTTCGACCACCCGCTCACGACCATCGGTTTGGAGAAGTTCCTGGCCGATCACAAGAAGGCCGCCGCCAGCGCGAAGGTCTGATCGTAGATGCTACTCACCATCCACCCCAAGGACCCGGAACCACGAAAGATCCGAACCGTGGTGGAAGCCCTGCTCAATGGGGGCGTGGTGGTCTGCCCGACAGATACCGTTTATGCGTTCGTCTGCAGCAGCCAAAGCGCGCGTGCGATCGAAGCGGTCACCCGCCTCAAAGGTGTTAAAGCGCAGAAGGCGGATCTATCGCTCATTTGCCAAGACCTCAGCCAGTTAAGCACGTACGCCAAAGCGATCGATACGGCCTCTTTCCGGATCATGAAGAAGGCCCTGCCCGGCCCCTACACCTTCATCGTACCGGCCAGTAACGAGATCCCCAAGTTGTTCAAGAACAACCGGCGCACCGTGGGTATCCGGGTCCCCGACCACCCGATCCCACTGG
>DAOORM010000488.1:0-2046 GCA_035389265.1 Flavobacteriales bacterium
CTTCAGCGCCTGTCCCATGGGCGATGCCAGTGAGATGGCGTAGACGACCTGGCTTTCCACTTCCACTGCTCCGAAGCTGATCCCGATGAGGTAGCTACCCTGGTCGGTGACCACCATGCTGCCGAACCCGATGCGGTCCGATCGGCATTCCAATGGCATTTGCTTGAGCTCCTGCTGAAGGTGCAGCAGCTTGGCACGCTGCGCCTCCAGTTTGTCCAGCTCCTGCTGCACCATGGCGCGACCTACCTCATGCTTATCGCCTGCGCTGCTCTTGGTGTCGCTGGTGAATGCTACGCGCGTGCTCGTGACGGCTTCGTTGGACGCGAGCAACCTCTCCTTCAGCAATTCACTCAACTGGTGCACCACGGCGTGCTTCTGCAACGGCATGGCCCCAAGATCGTCGATCGCCGGGGATCAGCCCTGTATGCCGCGGCCGAGGTCGTGCAACCGGCGCACATGCGAACGGATCGCATTGCGCGTGCTGGGCTTCACATTGTACGGCAGACCGTATTCTGCAGCCACACGCTGTACGATGGGCGCGATGGCCGGATAGTGGATGTGGCTGATGTATGGGAAAAGGTGGTGCTCGATCTGGTAGTTCAAACCTCCGGTGTACCAAGTGATGAACCGATGGTCCGGCGCGAAATCGGCGGTGGTGAGCAACTCATGCACGGCCCATTCCGTTGGGATGATACCATTCGCGTCCGGGAGCGGCTGGGCGGTCCCCTCCACCACGTGGGCCAGCTGGAACACCGTTCCCAGGATCACGCCACAGGTGAAGTGCATGAGCACGAAGCCGATGAGCACCTGCCACCAGAGCAGCGGGGTGAGCCATAAAGGCAAGCCGATGAACATGATGACGTGGGCCACCTTCACCCCCACCATGGCCACGAAAGCCATCGGGAAATTGTACGCACCCTTGCGCGGGTCGTGGTTGCGGCGTGCTTTGTCCAAGGAAAAGAAGTCGTTGCCGAGCTTCACTAACGTGAGCAAGCCATAGAAGAAGAAGGCGTACACATGCTGGAGCTTGTGTACCTTCCACAACGGTGCGTGTTCGCTGAAACGAAGTAGATCGGGTGGGTCGATGTCTTGGTCCACCTCATCCACATTGGTGTGGGTATGGTGGGCACCGTTGTGCTGTAGCTTCCACGTGTAGGCATCGCTGCCGAGCAGGTACATAGTGCCGCCTAACAGGTCGTTCACCCACTTGTGGTTGCTGGTGGCGCCATGCAATGCATCGTGCATCACACCCATACCCACACCGGCCATGCCCACGCCCATGGCGAAGTACAAGAGAATAGCCATCCACGCAGGTGGTGCCGTTGCGAGCAGAACGACCAATGGAGCTAGGAACAAGGTGAGCATGATGACGGACTTGGTCACCGCTTGATCTCCGGCCTTCCACGAGAGGCCTTGACGTTGAAAATAGTCGTGGACCTGGGCGCGGACAGCTCCAGCGAAGGGTTTGGTCTGTGGATCGTTGCCGATATAGCGTGGAATGGGTACGGGCATGAGGGGCTGGCTCGACCCGCCGGTCGGTGCTTGATGTGGCGAGCGGAGATGCCCCCACGATCGGTAGTTAGTACTACGGAACCCGCGTTGGACGGGACCGGTGGCGCATAACTACGGTGCGCGCCGATGCGGACTTGCGTGGTCCGGACCGGTCTAAAGGTACGCCGTGAGCCGGGCCTGTCGAAGTTTATTTATGGCCAACCACCTTTGGTTGGGCGGATAGGGCCTACCTTGTACCCATCAATGCCCCGGCGCGTTTGTCGGGGATACACCCGTGGAGGCCTTTTGGTCGACACACAATACAAGCAGTATGGCAAGTGGAGTAGTTAAGTTCTTCAACACGGAGAAGGGTTTCGGTTTCATCACCCCCGATGGTGGTGGTAAGGACGTCTTCGTGCACAAGACCGGAACGCGTGAGTTCCTCAACGAGGGCGACCACGTGAACTTCGAAGTTGAGCAAAGCCCGAAAGGTGCCAATGCCGTGAACGTGACCAAGGCCTAACCAGGTCTGACCAACAAGAGTGAGCCCCGGCC
>DAOORM010000489.1:0-2046 GCA_035389265.1 Flavobacteriales bacterium
GCAAGAGCTACTACGTGGAGGAGAGCGTGGGCATCGCCTGTGGATTCTTGCTGGCGGCCGCGCGTCATGCGGGACTGGTCACCCTCACGCACACGCCCAGCCCGATGAATTTCCTGGCCAAGTTGCTGGGTCGACCAGAGAATGAGCGGGCCTTCTTGTTGGTCCCCGTGGGTTATCCCGCGGAGACGTGTGAGGTCCCGGACCTCGAACGCAAGGCGTTGAAAGAAGTGATGGTGCGGTACTAAGTGCACGCCATCATTCGGTCGAGGACTTAACGATCCACCTTCACCCACGTGGCGGAGCGTACGCCAGTGGCCATGGTCACCCGCACGACATAGGTGCCCGCCGCGAGCTCTGCCACATCCAGGTCCATACGCTCGTTGGCCCCGATGCCGGCCACGTGCAGCACCACGCGCCCGTCTGCAGAAGCGATGTCCACCTGCTGGATCGGGTCCAGGCTTTCGGAGCGTAGGGTGATGAGCGCGTTCCCAGGGTTGGGATACAGGTCCAACGTTCCGGAACTGCGTTCGCGCTGCACGGCGATCACCTCGCTGAGGGTGGCCGTTCCGTCCAGGTCCACTTGGCGCAAACGGTAATAGGCCAGCTGAGGCGGAGCCTTGTCGTAGGCCACGTAGTGCAGCGTGCTGTTGCTCGTGCCGGCAGCGTCAGCGATAGCCACGAGTTCCCACGTTGCCAGATCGGTGCTGCGTTCGACCTCGAAACGATCGCTCATCTGTTCCGTGGCGGTGGCCCAGTACAGCACATTCTGCGGCCCGTCCGCTTCACCGGTGAAGGACAGAAGCTGAACCGGCAAAGGCAGTTCTCCGGAACACAAGGTGCTGGTGGGTACCACCGCTTGGATGGCAGGAACCGCCACATTGCTGCTGGCCGCGGTGGTCAGCGTGAAGCCGGTGAAGATGGTGGGTGTGTGCGCACTGCTGGTGTAGGTCACATTGAGCTGGTCGCACGCGGGACAAAGACCCGCGGGAGAGGTGCGCATGAGCAAGGCTTGGAAGTCACTTTGTGGACAATTGGACACCTCGCCACCGATGAGCAATCCGCCATCGGGTGCGATGACCATGGAATTGGCGCGCTCGGTGCGCATGGCGTTGCCAAACTCCTGTGCGGAGAGCAGCCCGCCGTTCTTGTTGGTATGGATGAGGAAGATGTTGGGGTTGACGAAGCCGCCGGTGCTGCTGGTGCCGGTGAGCCAGTAGGTGGAATCGGGCATCTGCACCAGGCCGCTCGTGACCTGGTAACGCCCATCACCATAACGCCGGAACCAGCTGATGGCGCCGGATGCGTTGAGCTTCATCAGGAAGGCATCACCGCTGGTGGCACCGTTGCCGAACGTATAACCCGCCACCGCGTAGCCACCGTCCAAGGTCGGTATCACGCTTGTTCCATGGTCCTCGCCGTTCGTGGCATACACCTGGCGCCAGGTGACGTCGCCATCCGCGGTGAGCTTGGCCACGAAGATGTGCGAGGCGTTGGGGCCGTAAGCTTCCGATTCACCACAGAGGATGAACCCGTTGTCGGGCGTCCGTTCGATGGAAAAACCGAAGTCGTAGCCCGGTGCACGGAACAAGCGGGTCCAGACGAGCGCGCCGGCACCGCTGACCTTGGCCACGAAATGGTTGGTATTGGTGGGCGACGTACCAAAGACGCCATAAAGGACGACGCCGCCATCGTGCGTAAGCGCGCTGGCCAAGGGAAAATCCTCTTCGCCGTCGCCGATGCGCAAGCTCCAGAGGATGGTGTTGTTCTTGTCAAGGCGTGTGACCTGACAGTCAAAGGAAGTCGCACCGAAACCGGTGGTGTAGCCCACTGCGAAAAGGCCGCTGTCGGGTAGTGCTTCCACGCACGTGAAGACATCGGTTTGCGGGGAACCACAGGCCGCCGCACCGATGAGGCCACCGTTCAGGTCCGTGCGCAGCAGGAAAGCATCTTGGCTGCCGAAAACGAAAGCGGGGGTCAGGGTGGAGCCTGCCAGACGCACGGTGCCGTCCGCGGCAACCACCAGATCCGTACACAGATCACTGCCAG
>DAOORM010000490.1:0-2042 GCA_035389265.1 Flavobacteriales bacterium
GTACCAGAAGGTGAGGTATGGGGACGTGAGGGTCGTGAGGTTGTAGCAGGGCGATTCGAGGATCGCCGTGCGGGCCGGTGTATTCGACGCGCCCGTGGCCGATACGTACATGTACTTCCCCACCGTGTTCAAGGTGGTGTGGTCGCCGATGGGTCCGGTGTTCGCCGTCGGGGTACCATTGGCATCCACCCACCAATCGAGGTTATCACCGGTCAGGTTGGACCAGTTGTTCACCAAGGTGCCGGGCGTGCCGACGGTGAATCCCGTGAAAGCCTCGTTGGAGGGGAAAGTGGTGACGCACTGAGCGAATGCGCCGCTGGCCAAGGTGAAGGCCACACCGGCCAAGAGTACACGTATGTTCATACGAGGGAGCAGGTTTTAGAACGTCGCAAGATAATGGAGCGCACTAAGTCCGTGCATGATCGAATGGCCCATGCGTGGGATCCTGACCGTCCTTTCAGGACACCGGCTATCTTCACCGCCCAGAAACGCACACCATGGCCTACGGACTACTGAAAGGAAAGCGCGGCATCATCACCGGTGCCCTCAACGAACAGAGCATCGCTTGGAAAGTGGCGGAATTCGCTCACGCTGAGGGGGCTAGCTTCGTTCTTACCAATGCCCCGGTAGCCATGCGGATGGGGGAGATCAACAAGCTGGCCGAAAGCACCGGCGCCCAAGTGATCCCCGCCGACGCCACCAACGACGCCGACCTGGAGAAGCTCTTCAGCGAAGCGGAAAAAGCCTTGGGGGGCAAACTCGACTTCGTGCTCCACAGCATCGGCATGAGCCCCAACGTGCGCAAAGGCCGCAAGTACGACGACCTCAACTACGAGTGGTACAAGCAGACCCTGGACGTGAGCGCCATGAGCTTCCACCGCATGCTGCAGGCCGCCCATAAGCTCGATTCCCTGGCCGAAGGCAGCAGCGTGGTGGCCCTCAGCTACATCGCCGCCCAGCGCGTATTCCCCGATTATGGCGACATGGCCGATGCCAAAGCGCTGCTGGAATCCATCGCCCGTGGCTGGGGCTATCGCCTCGGCAAACAGAAGAAGGTGCGCGTGAACACGGTGAGCCAAAGCCCCACCATGACCACGGCCGGTGCTGGCATCAAGGGCTTCGACGGCTTCTTCGGCTTCGCCCAAGAGATGAGCCCCCTCGGCAACGCACCCGCAGAGGCCTGCGCCCAGTACTGCCTCTCCCTGTTCAGCGACCTCACCAAGTACGTCACCATGCAGAACCTCTTCCACGACGGCGGGTTCAGCACCACGGGTGTCACACCGGAGGTGATGGCCCACTTCGCCAAGAGCGAGTAGGTGGCGCTGGGGGAGGTGATAGGGGAGATCATGGTCGAGATCTTCGTAGAAGGGCTCGTTCATGGGTTCATAAGACGGGTTCTATTCCCCTTGCTTCGCTTGCCGGGCGTGCTCTTGGCATGGCCGTTCGATCGGCTTCCGGTGAACAGGCGGGTACTGGCCTCAAAGGGCACCCCGTTAAGCATCATGCTGAGCGTTCTGTTCTTCTTGGGGCTCACGGTTGTTCTAGTGGTATGCTGACCGGTTCGAGCGCGGTATCCCGTTCGGCCCTATTTTCGCTTCCCACTCTCCATGAAGGCTACTCGTACACTCCTCCTTTTCGTCCTCTTCGTCTTCGCCCATGGCTCGTTCGCCCAAGGGGGCAAGGCATTCCTGAAGGAAGGTGACCAGTTCCGCAAGGATGGTCAGCTGGAACAGGCATTGGAGAAGTATGGGCTGGCTGTCTCCGTCGATCCCAAGTTGGTGAAGGCCTACCAGGCGCGTGCTGAGGTGAACGAGCTGCTCGGCAACAAGGCCGCTGTAGCCCAGGACCGGAAGCGCATCGCCGCGCTCGTGCCGGAAGAAGCCGCCTTTGGTGCCGCCGCTGCCATGGCCTACCTCGAGCTGGATAGCGCAGCACAGGCCATGCAACTCGCCGAGGAAGCCCTGAAGCGCGATGACAAGAACATGCAGGCCCTGCAGGCCAAGGTGCGTGCGGCGCTAAAGCTGGGCGACCTCGACCGTGCC
>DAOORM010000491.1:0-2038 GCA_035389265.1 Flavobacteriales bacterium
CGAAGACATCATCGCCCACTTCGGCTGCGGCCATGGCGGCGCGCATCGCTGCGGTGGGTCGGGTAACGGTGTCGGAACGCAGGTCGATCATCTGCGCGCCAAGATAGGGGCCATCACTTGCGCCTGCTCACCAGAAGGCCGTCGCGCAGCGGAAGCAGAACGTTCTCCACGCGCGGGTCCGCGTTCACGAGGTCCGCGTAGGCCACCAAAGCCCGCGTGTCGGCATCGGCCGCGGCGCTGGGCTGCAACACCTTGCCACCCCAGAGCACATTGTCAGCGATGATCAAGCCGCCCGGGTTCATCCGGTCGATGACCAGGTCGAAATAACGCGCGTAATTCGATTTATCCGCGTCGATGAGGACAAGGTCGAAAAGTCCTTCGATCCGCGGGATCACCTCCACGGCCGAGGCGATGTGCTGCTTGATGCGGGCTTGCATGCCGGCTTTGCGGAAGTAGCGATCGGCCATGGCCGCTACTGGTGCATGGATGTCGATGGTATGAAGGACGCCTTCGGGCGCAAGACCTTCCGCGATGCACAGGGCACTGTATCCCGTGAAGGTGCCGATCTCCAAGGCGATATCGGGCTTGACCAGATGACTGAGAAGGCTGAGTAAGCGACCTTGCACATGGCCACAGAGCATGTGCGCCACCTCGCTTGTCGCGCGTGTTTCTTCTGCGAGTTCGGCCAGGTGCGGAGGTTCAACGCCTGAATGGGCCTGCGCGTAACGATTCAACTCTTGGGGATCGAAGGTCATGGTCGCGTAGTGATGATGGACCGACCATGTAGGATGCGATCACGACCGTGAAGCACGACGTTGTAGATCCCTGAAGGTTGATCGCTAAGGTCCACTGTCCCACCAAGTGTGTGGGTGCCTTCCGCTACAACGCGTCCAGTGACATCATGCACTTGGTAGGGAAGATGATCATTCGTTACCCCGAGGTCGATGTGGATCAGCCCCGTACTCGGGTTCGGGCGGATCCGGACCACCTCAAGGTCCCTTTCCCGAATGCTCTCGCTGAGGTTCTGGTATACCCACCAATCCTCGTAGCGCTGGGTGTCGTCCACGCCGGTCCCGTAGTAGATGTTCTGGACGGTGCCGAAGGGTGCTCCGTAAGCGATCACCCCACCGCGCCGTGGACCTCCCGCGAACGGGGCGATCGGCGACCAAGGCTCTCCGCTCCAGCTCTCTGCATGGAACTCGCTGTCCGACGAGGCACCGCCAACGAGGTAGATAGAGCCCAGCAGTTCATCGAACACCGCATCCGCGCCGAACCGCGCTGCAGGCAAGGGACTTGCCGAGGTCGACCAGCTGTCGCTCTGTGGATCGTAGTGGTGCGCATCATCCAGGACCGCACCATCGCCGCTCCGACCACCGACCACGAAGACGTGGGCACCGCTACCAGCGGCGCGGTGCCTTGCAGGTCCTGGGACCGGTGGTCCAGCGGACCAACTATCCGTCGTGACATCGTATTGCCAACTTTCGTTCGTCGCCACACCGCCATCCAGCAGTCCGGTGCACACCATACCGTTGTTGAAGGCCAAGGTGGCATAGCGGCCAGGAGCTGGTAGCGGTGTCATCGCTGTCCATGCATCCTGCGCGGGATCATACCGCCAGAGCTCGTTCAGCGGCCCTGCACCATCCACACCACCGAAGACGTATCCGTAGGTGCCATCGCTGAACGAGGCACAGTACTGTCGTCCGCTCGCGGGCATCGTCGCGATCGGTTCCCAAGTCTCCTCGATCATGTCGAAGGCGTGCCAATCATTCGTGAGCGCGAAGACCACATCGCGGCCCGTTCCAACGTATACGGTGTTGCCGATCGTGAAGGAGGACGCATCATCACGGGCTGTGCCCGGGAAGGGCGCCAATTGCGTCCATTCGAAGAACTGGGCATTGCAGAGCACGTTCCACGCCAGGAACGCAAGAGTGATGGATCGCATGCCCGAATCTAATTCAACGCGCGTCGGAACCACCATGACCGTCCGGTTTAACCAAATGGTTAATATTGCAGCCTCGCTCCACCACCATGGTCCGCG
>DAOORM010000492.1:0-2014 GCA_035389265.1 Flavobacteriales bacterium
TCTTCGTGATCTCCGGTTTCGTGATCCCCTATGCCATGCAGCGGAGCGGCTACACCTGGGAAGGCTGGTGGCGCTTCATGCTGCGCCGTATCGTGCGCATCGCTCCTCCCGCCTACATCGCAGCGCTGGCCATGATCGGGTTCCACCTGCTCTCGTTGCTGGTGAATGGGCGTCCTGTGGATGGCGACCCCTTCCCCGGTTTCGGGTTCGCCGCTATCTTCGGTAACCTCACCTTCACCGCCGAATACCTCGACGCGTACTGGTACAATTTCGTTTACTGGAGCCTCACCGTGGAATTCGAGTTCTACTTGGTCCTGGCCGCTATCATGCCACTGATCGCGCGTGGAAGTCCCACCTGGCGCGTGGTCGCCTTGATGCTGGCGCTGCTCGCGAGTAATTTCATTGAGGGACCTAAGTTCTTCGCTTACGTGCACTATTTCGTATTGGGTATGCTCGTGTTCCTCGGGCGCGAGACCGGAACTGATAAGCGCCTCCTGCTCGCCATGGGGGTGCTGACCTGCGCCTTGGGGGTAGCAGCCGGAGGGCTAACCGCGATCGGCGTCTCCGTGGTGGCCGCGTGGATCATCGCCTCTGGCACAGGAGCACGCACAAGGGCCACCGACCTGCTCGGCGATATCTCTTACAGCTTGTACATCATGCATGTGCCCGTAGCGGTGTTCGCTGAATCGATCGTGAAGCGCATCCTACCGATCCATGATACCTTGGCCGGAAAAGCTATTCTCTTCTTGGCCTACCTAAGCCTAGCCTTGGTCGTATCCTACCTATTCCATCTCTTGGTAGAGCGACCGTTCGTGAAATGGTCCAAAGCGATACCACAGCGCCCTGATCCGGCGGTGGCCTGATCCATGGGAAAGGCGGCCAAGATGCACGTGCTTCACACCTTCGCCAACAACACCACGGTGCCCTACCTCACGTGGTTCACCGACCGCGCTCTGCGGGAAGGATCACCGCGCTACACCTTCATCCTACTGCATGCCGAACGACCGCAGATGATGGATGAGATGCGCGGCAAGGGTTTCGCTGTGGAATGGATCCGGTACGATGACCGCACACGGAAGCGCGACATGCTTTTGGCCCTTCCGCGCCTTTGGTGGTTGATGATGAAGCATCGCCCGGATATCGTTCACTGCAACCTCTTCGACGACAGCCTGCCCGGGCTGATCGCCGCGCGGTTGGCCGGGATCAGGCGTCGCATCGTCACACGACAGGATACCGGCTTCCATTGGCTCCATGCAAGGCGATGGATGGCCTTGGACCGCTGGAACAACCGTATGGCATCACACATCATCGCCATTTCCGGAGAGAACCAACGGTTCATGATCGAGCGGGAAGACGCACCACCTGGTAAGATCAACCTCGTGCATAACGGTATACCACCGGCGGCCTTCACGCGACAGGATCCTGCTGTGATGGCGGATCTGCGCGAACGTTTCGACGTTAGAGCCGAACACCTTGTGATCGGTAATGTGGCGCGCTACGTGGCTTGGAAGGGACACCGCCATATCCTGGAAGCGGTCGCCTCGATCGCGGGTGAACAACAAAACGTACGGCTGCTGCTGTGCGGCAAGGGTGCCGGGCGGCCCGCCATGGAACAACTGGCCAGTGATCTCGGGATCCGTTCGCAGGTGGTGTTCATCGATCGTATCGAACCTGTGGACATGCCCTCGTTCTATGGGCTACTCGACATCTATCTGCACGGCGCCACCTTGGAGCCGTTCGGCCTGGTCTATGCCGAGGCCATGATGAACAGGATCCCCGTGGTGAGCACACCCACCGGCGCGGCCTTGGACGCGATAACCGATGAACAGAACGGTATCCTGGTGAAAGAAGCGAGCGGATCAGCTTTGGCTGATGGCATCAGAAGGCTGATGCGGCTCGATCGACGCGCGATCGGAGAGGCCGGTGCAAGGACAGCCATGCAGATGTTCCATTTCGACCGTATGTGGGAAGGAACGATCGGGCTTTACCGGAAAGCGATGCTTGAACCATGAAC
>DAOORM010000493.1:0-2013 GCA_035389265.1 Flavobacteriales bacterium
GAAAACTCGGTGTGAAGGATCTTCGGGTCATGTCCAGCATCGGGATCACACCCGGTGGGTTGGGCGAGTCCGCTCCACGGAAGCCAGACGGCAAGGTGCGCTTCATCAGTGTAGGTCGTCTACTCCACTGGAAGGGCTTCCACTTCGGGTTGGAGGCCTTCGCCAAAGCGGCCATTCCGAATACGGAGTTCGTCGTGGTGGGCAACGGTCCGGAAATGGGGCGCTTGCAAGACCTGGTGGACCGGCTTGGCATCCGCGAGAAGGTCACCTTCACCGGTGAATTGCCCTGGCGCGATGGCCTACGCCAGTTCCAAGACGCCGATGTGCTCGTCCATCCCAGTTTGCATGATTCCGGAGGTTTCGTTCTCTTGGAGGCCATGGAGATGCGCAAGCCGGTGGTCTGTCTAAAGCTTGGAGGCCCAGGGGTATATGTGAATGGATCAACGGGTTTTGCCATTGAAGCACGGTCCATTCCGCAGGTGATCGATGACCTGGCCGATGCGATGTTGAAGCTGGCCGCTGATGCCGACCTGCGCCAGCGCTTAGGTGGTGCTGGCCACCACCGCGCCGTCACCGAATTCACTTGGAAGCGCAAAGCGGAAGACACCGAACGCCTCTATCGCGAGGTGGTCAGGAAATAGACGCATCCGCCGCGAACATTCCATTCATTCGCGGGTTTAGCACTCGGACTTCGGAGAACGTAGGGTGACCGACCGATCAACGGGCCGATGAACGCTGATGTTCAGGCGGTTCCATGGATTTGGACGAGTTGTCAACGCTTGCCCCCGAACCCATTAAACACCTACCTTTGCGGCCAATGAACACGACCATGCCCGAGACCAAAGAGCAGCTTAAGTACAAAGTGAAGGATATGTCCCTCGCTGAGTGGGGCCGCAAAGAGATCGAACTGGCTGAGGCTGAGATGCCCGGCTTGATGTCCCTGCGCGAACAGTACGGAAACCAAAAGCCGCTGAAAGGTGCTCGTATCGCGGGTTGTCTGCACATGACCATCCAAACGGCCGTGCTCATCGAGACCCTCAAGGAACTGGGTGCCGAGGTTTCTTGGAGCAGCTGCAACATCTTCAGCACGCAAGACCATGCCGCTGCCGCCATCGCCGCTGCGGGTATCCCTGTTTACGCCTGGAAGGGCATGAACGAGACCGAATTCGACTGGTGCATCGAGCAGACCTTGTTCGCCTTCGAAGGTGGCAAGCCCCTGAACATGATCCTCGATGATGGTGGTGACCTCACCAACATGGTCTTCGACAAGTTCCCGGAGTTGGTCAGCGGCATCAAAGGCCTCAGCGAAGAGACCACCACCGGCGTTCACCGCTTGATGGAGCGTGAGAAGAACGGCACCTTGGTGATGCCCGCCATCAACATCAACGATAGTGTTACGAAGAGCAAGTTCGATAACAAGTACGGCTGTAAGGAAAGTGCTGTGGATGCCATCCGTCGTGCCACGGATGTGATGATGGCCGGGAAGGTCGCCGTGGTTGCTGGTTACGGTGATGTGGGCAAAGGCACGGCAGCGTCCTTGCTCGGTGCCGGAGCGCGTGTCATCGTTACGGAGATCGACCCCATCTGTGCGCTGCAGGCCGCAATGGACGGTTTTGAGGTGAGGAAGATGGAGAACTGTGTGGGCCGTGCCGATATCGTCATCACCACCACGGGCAACTGCGACATCATTCGCGCAGAGCACTTCGAAGCGATGAAGGACAAGGCCATCGTTTGCAACATCGGCCACTTCGACAACGAGATCGATATGGCCTGGTTGAACAAGACACATGGCAAGAGCAAGGTGGAGATCAAGCCTCAAGTGGACAAGTACACCATCAACGGGAAGGACGTGATCATCCTGGCCGAAGGCCGCTTGGTGAACTTGGGTTGTGCGACCGGCCACCCCAGCTTCGTGATGAGCAACAGCTTCACGAACCAGACCCTGGCTCAGCTCGAACTGTGGCAGAACAGCGACAAGTACGAGAACAAGGTGTACGTGCTGCCCAAGCACCT
>DAOORM010000494.1:0-2010 GCA_035389265.1 Flavobacteriales bacterium
TGAGGATGGATTCGTTCACACTGAAGTCGTTGCTCTGCACGATCACGCCATCGGCTGCGAGCAAGGTGCCTTCTTCGGCCACGGCATGGTCGCCAACGACGACATCTTCCATGGGCACTTTCACGACCGCATTGTTGCGGATCACCGTGGCCTGTGCTTCGCTGAAGGCCCTCAGTGCATCGAGCGCTTTTCGGCTACGCGAATCCTGGTAGATGGAGATTGTGGAGACCAACACGATGGCACCCGCCATGAAATAGGCTTCGGTGCGTTCGCCCAGCACGAAGTAGATGATGCTGGTGGCGAGCAGCAGCAGGAACATCGGCTCCAGCACCGCGCCTTTTACCGCTGGCCAGAAGGCGCCGCCGCTCTTTTCTTCGATCGTATTGAGGCCGTGCTTCGCCCGTGCGGCGGACACTTCGGCATCGGTGAGGCCCGCGAAGGGGAAGGGGTTGGCGGGCATGGTAGGTCAAGGTAGGCCGCTTCGGTCCATTCACACCTACCAAGGGTCAGCCGTGCGCGTTGCAAGCGCTGCGGAACTAACTTTGGAAGACCAAGCTACCGCGTTATGAGCACCGTGCGCCTCCTCCATTGGTCGGCCCGCATCTTGGGTTCGGCCCTCCTTGCTTTCTTGTTATTCATGCTCATCGGAACCATCACGAGTGACTCCAACGAAGCCGATGGCCTGAATTTCCGCGACACGCGTGATCTGATCGGCTTCCTGCTGTTCCCGGTGTGTACGATCATCGGACTCGGGCTCGCCTACCGCTGGCCGTTGCTGGGTGGTACCATCGCGGTGGGCAGCACATTGCTCCTGGTGATCATGCGTCCAAATCTGTTTCAACTGACCTTCGTGGTGATGGTGGTGCCGGGGCTGATCTATCTGGCATATGGCCTGTTGACCAAGCGGAGTGTGAAGGCGGCTTAAAGCAATCCTGTTGCCGTACGTCGAAAGGCGTTTAGGTCAACCTGTTATCCATGGATCTGGTTGCCTTTGGTGCGAGCAATAGCATGCCAATGCCCGTGGCCCCATAGATGATGTGGAGCACGTCCACCGCTTGGATCATGATCACTTGCACCACGATCCAGGTCACCGTAGCCAGTCCGATAACCTGCGACCAACGCACAGCATGCAACATGTGACGGTATGCGAGCCACCATCCGACGCAACTGCCTACACCAAGCACTGTGAAAAGGATGATGCCTGGAATCAAGTAATCCGTGAACGGCGTGGTGGATAAGAGCGACAAGGGAAGACCAATGATGGAGCCGTCGGGGGCGGCCATGAGCACCATTCCACCGAACAGTGCAGAAAGACCATTGAAGAGAAGTAGGGCGAGCAGTGTGATGCGCATGATGCATTGATGGGATACCGGTCTATTGATCGTACGTGACCGACAGCACCGTGAAACGCCCATAGGGGAACGGTCCTTCGGGTCGCAACCAGACCGCTTCGCCGTAGCCGGGAAGTAGAAGTCCATTGATCGGCCGGTGATCACGAGCGGGTGTGCTGAAACCCATTCTCACGACGACATCACCTTGCAAGGCATACCGATCCTCGCTGATGAAATCCACCAACCGATCCGATGCATCGAACACGAGTACCGCGCTGATGCTGATCCCACGATGCGAGAAGGTCGCCTTGGCTGATCGGTCATCAACGAGTGTCCACGTGACCCGTGGATCGAGCAGTGCACCAGGTGCGAAGAGGCAGAGGTCGTTGAACCATGTCACCGTCTCAGCTTGATCCATTTCCGGGCCGTGGGCTTCCATCACTGGGATCATTCCCAAGACCTTGATCAGCATGGTGGCTTTACCGTTCGCGTACGCGTGCAGTCCTTTGGTGGGAATGCCTTTCATTGTGGCATCGAGCCAGAAGAAGCGGGCAGGCTCGTTGAACGCATTGACCTGTACCGTTGTGAAGGGCATCCACGGACCATTGAAGCCACGGATGCTTCCCTGGAATGTGATGCGCATGGTCCGTGGACGGAGCGTGCCCACCACACCTGTACC
>DAOORM010000495.1:0-2009 GCA_035389265.1 Flavobacteriales bacterium
CGCGGAGATGCCTTTCATGCGGCGCCGAAGTTAACCGGCGCTGCGTGGATCAGCGTGCGACCACCATGCGGCCGCGACCAAGTACCCCGGTACCATCGACGATCGCGATGGTGTAGGTGCCACTGGCCAGGCCGTGCACGTCGAGTACTTGTTCCGGCTGGTTGAGCACTGCCGTGTATACCACGCGTCCCATCGCATCCATCACCTGCACCGAACTGCCCGGGAGCGGATCTGAGGAACGGATGGTGATGAGGTCTGCGGCTGGCTGCGGGAAGATGAGCAGGCTGGTGCCCATGCTCGACTCTAGCAAGCCCTGGCCGGTGTTCACCACAAGGTTCACACAATAGTCCTCCACCTCGCCGAACTCGAAATCAGGAGCGCACGGTTCCTCGGGAGGGGCGTTGTAGTGCATGATCACGCGCATGCGTGTGGGGCCCTGGGTTGCCGTTCCGGGGATCTCGACCGTGCCATTCACGGCATCATTGTCCGCGCTGCCGCTGTTGAAGACCAATTCTACAGGTGCATCGAAGCTCCCGCTCTGGTCGAGGTCGATCCAGACATGGAACCACTCGTTGAACTGGAAGCCGGGGAACTCTGGTTCCAGCCGGATGGTATGCACTTGCCCGATGGTCAGGTCGGTGGTCACGTCCGTGTAATCACCGTACCCGCCATCATCACCGGAGGTGTTATCAATGTCGCCGAGTTGAACGTTCCCGATCCATTCATCTTCGGTGTCACCACCTGCAGTGACGCAGTACGTAAGGTCCGTACAGGCCCCGCAGCCCGTGGTGTTCACCGTGATGGGAGCGGACCATTCGGTGGGAACCCCATTACAGATGGAGCGCACCTGCACGGTATGATTACTGCAAGGCGCAAGGGGTGTGATCTCGAGGGTGGTGCCGGTGATGCCGCTCACCACGGTGAAGTCCGTGGAACCGAGCGGGACGTGACGCACTTCGTAGGTGGTGGCAGCGAGCACCGAGGTCCAGAACACGTTCACGATGTTCTCGCCGACGAAGCCCTCCGCAAGGCCCGAAGGAGGTGTGCAGCATCCTTCGCTGGTCCAGGTGAAGAGGTTGCTGTAGTCGCTGCTCTCCGCTTCGCAATGCGTGCGCACTTGAAGCTCATACGCAGTGCACGGAGTGATGGACGCGAGTTGATAGAACGGCTCGGCGATATCCAGTACTTCGTTCCAATCTGGAGCACCTACCGGCCGGTAACGCAGGTCGAATACGGTACCGACCACGCTGCTCCAAGCCGCAAGCGCGGTGTTGATGTCCACCGTCTGCACCGACACGTTGTACGGCGCCGGACAAGCCCCACAGCCGTTCATGATGAGCTGCATGCTGTTGCCCGCATTGATGCGGCCACCGGTCACCGTTTGGCCCGGCAGGTTGCCCACTTGGTCCACACCTTCGAAGAGCATGTCCCGGATGTATAACGCGCCCTGTTGCGGATCGGCCTTCACCAAGGTCATCAGGCTTGCGCAGGGTGCACTGTAGAGCAGCCCCACCACACCGGCGGTCAGCGGACTGGCGAAGCTGGTACCGCTGGTGGTGCCGTAGCCGCCGTTGATGTTGGTGGTGTACACGTCGTCACCGGGTGCGCCCACATCGATGGTGGTGAGACCGAACGCGGAGAATGTGCGCTCGTCGTTGATGTCCGTGGCGGTCACGCTGATCATGAAATCGCTCGGGCAAGCGGTGGGCAGGTCGCCTACTTCATCCACGTCCACCGCATTGTTGGCCGTGGCGCCGCAGTTGAGCACGCCTTCCGCACCCAGCGAATCGTACATAGCGCACCAGATGGGTGAATCGGCGGGCTGGCCACCATTGATGCCCCAGCTCGCATTGGTCGCCACCACGAATGCGCCCATGGTGCCGTTCGTTTCATTGTAGATGCGGCGCATGGTGAGGGGATAACTGTGTGAGGCGAGCACCCCAGCGTCGTTCGCACCGGAGTTGAACACCACCATCATCTTCACCGCCCAGTTGGCACCGACAACGCCC
>DAOORM010000496.1:0-1995 GCA_035389265.1 Flavobacteriales bacterium
GCCATTATCTACCAAGTACTCACCGTGCTCATTGTCGCGCTCAACTGGCCCCAGGTCGTGCGCATCTGGCAGGCCTTCACTACACCTGCGCCCTATTCCTCGAGACTACCTTGGTATTGGCTTGCCCTTGGCGCTGCCGCGGTACTGGTCCTCACACTAGCCCTGGAGCATTCCTTCACCCAATGAGCGTTACCAATGAAGCACTAGTGCATTCGACGATGGTGCGCACCACGATCATCATCTTGGCTTTGCTGTCACCTGTGCTGGACCTGCAGGCCTGCACGGCCTTCACCGTATCACACGGCGGACACACCTTCATCGGCTGCAATGAGGATGCTTGGAGCATCAACCCGCAGGTGCGGTTCGAGCAAGGTCGGAATGGCGAATACGGTGGCATCTACTTCGGCCACTACAACGGCCACCCCATGCGCGTAATGACCGACCAGATCGGCATGAACGAGATGGGATTGATGTACGACGGTCTCGGCATCCAAGGAAAAGAAGTAGCACCCACGCCGGGTCTGCCTGCGATGCACTTCGATGATTTGATGCCCCTTATCATGCACACGTGTGCAACGGTGGAAGAAGCGGAAGCCGTCCTACACACCTATGATAGGCGCTACCTCGTTCATTCCATGATCTTCATGGCGGACCGGAACGGCCATTGGTTGATCGTGGAGAGCGACACCCTGATCCATGGCGTAGGACCTTGGACTGCCGTGGGCAACTGGCGCATGGGTTCGTGCGCGGACCCATCGACCATTCCCATACCACGCTTGCAAGACGGACGCCGCTTGCTCCTGGCTGGAACGGGAACAACATTCACCGAAGCACGGGATGTATTGAGCACGATGGCCGTCTGCCGCGAACGGATAGGCGAAGGCACCCTGTTCAGCGCTTTGTTCGATCCGATGAACGGCGAGGCCCATCTCTACTTCTACCACCAGTTCTCCGAAGTGGCCACCTTCAACGTGAAGCAAGAATTGACCAAGGGCGACCGCACCGTGGCCATGGCGACGCTCTTCGGCGAACGCCCGGAGTTCGAGCGGCTCCAGGCCTACCTCACCCCTTTCCATCAGCGCTGGCTCTTCTGGGCCTTGGTGGCGCTGGGTGGATGTGCCGCACTCGTTGGCATGGTCTCCTTGTTCGGCTTGGGCAAGGCCATCATCCGTCCGCCCGCAAGCGTGCGCTCGGCTTGGTTGCCGGCGCTGATCACGGGGCTGACCGCCGCGATCACGTTGGTGCTCATCGGTTTCCTGCTCTTCCGCGAGGGCGTCTTCTACTTCGGTTTAGGCGATGCGGCCGGCTGGTTGGTCTTCCTGCCGTGGGCGCTGCTCCTGCTCGCGGCTGGCCTGGCGGTGGTACACCGGGGGAGCGCCCAGCGACGACCCGCTTTCCGTATGGCGTGGCTTTCGGTGCTGGGTCTCTTCTTAGGATCCCTGTTCTACTGGGGAATGTTCACCGGTTGACCGGCCCTTGACGCGACGAAGCTCCGAACTTCGTGGCATGCGGATGTGGTTACCCCTCTTGTTCTCCGTAGTGCATGGCTTGGCCCACGGCCAGGAACGTAAAGTGCTCATCATAGGCATCGATGGCTGCCGCGGTGATGCCTTACTGGCCGCCAATGCCCCGAACCTGCAAGGGCTCGCGGCCGGCGGTATCGCTTCCTTCGAAGGTAATACCCGACCGCCCACGTGGAGCGCCACCGGCTGGAGCACCATGCTCACCGGGGTTTGGGAACAGAAACACAAAGCGGTGGACAACAGCTTCACCAACAATCAATTCGCCACCTGGCCACACTTCTTCGCACGCCTGAAGAGCGTGGACCTATCGCTGGACCTGCGCAGCATCTCGCACTGGGCTCCCATCAATACGGTCATCACCACACAGGCCGATCAGGAGTTGAACGTGACCACCGACCAGGCTGTCGCTGATGCGGCCGTTGCCCTGCTGCAAACCGGGGATGCGGATGTGATCTTTCTGCAGTTCGACGAT
>DAOORM010000497.1:0-1994 GCA_035389265.1 Flavobacteriales bacterium
AGGTCCAGATCGGCCCGCGAGAAATTGAGCTGGATGTAGTACTGAAGGCGGCGCTGCAGTACGAACCCGTCCAACCGCAGGCGCAACCGACGGACACGCGCATCGATCGTCCGTGCGCTCAAGTCCTCACCGCTCACGGTGGTGAAGCCGAGCCGGTTCTGCATACGGAAACGCAGGTTCAGCAGGAAGAGCGAATCCTTGCTGATGGAGATGCCATCCTTGACCTCGATCAACGCGCGTTCATCCAGCTCGTTCTGGGCATGCGCGTAAGGCAGTAAGCAGCATACCGCCAGGAACAACAGGGTTAACCTTGAGGTCATCTTAGCACAAAGAATGCGACCTTTTCCGGAACCGCATAACCGTCATGCGAAGGGATGGGATCGCTGGAACACGATGAGGTCGTTGGCGGGGATCGAGGCTAGTCCCAAGGCCCTCATCATGGTGATCAATTGCCCACGATGCTGGGTGCCGTGGTTGAAGCAATGTAGCAACATCTGCCAACGGACCTGTTCGTGACGGTTTCCGCGGAGGTCGTGGTAGGCCGCGGACCCCAAGAGCCAGTCCTCGTCAGCAGCCTGCACGATCTCGGACAACCGATCGGAGTACTTCAACACGGATATGATCATCCGGTCCTCTTCCGCTGGCCAGGGCACAGGGGTGATCCCTTGAAGCCGGTGTGTCCAGGCGTTCTCGGCATCGCGGATGTGCAGCACAGTATCGCGTAATGTCGGGAACCTGCTCGCCAAAGGCTGGTCCAGCAAGGCTTCCGTCTCGGCCTGCAAGTGCTCCACGAAGCGGGCATTGGCCCAGCGGTTGTACCCGGCGAGTTGGTCGATCAGGGGTTTGATGGTCATGGGAGGTGGATAACCTTGTTAAAAATAGGTTCAGTTGGTTCATCGATCACCGATCGCGATCCGTCGAACTTCGCAGGAACGTAGAGAGACCATGATCGCAACGCTGTTCGGCAAGAAGAAGATCTCAGAGGAGAAGTTGGCCAACGTGTTCGTGAACGCCGTGCTGGAACTGACCGAGCAGGGGTTCCCGGCAGTGGCGGCGGAGATCAACGAATCGCCCGAGTTCCAAGCACCACCTAATCTGTCCGAAGCGGACGACCATGCCTTCGCGCTGATCGTCCTGGCCGCGAACCTGATGGAAGCCCAGCGGATCCTCGGTCCCGGTGTGGACAAACGCGTGGCCGCTTTGGCGATGTCCAAATTCGCCCAAGCCACGGACATTCCCGTTCCCGACCTGGAGCGCGAAGTGCGCACCCTGCAAAGCCAGATGGAGCGCCTCAACTTCCCGAGCAAGAACACCGTGTACGCCATGGGCAAGGTGCTCTTCCACCGCTACGACCTCTTCTGTTTCCAGGATAGTTACTTCCGGGAGATGAAGGCGCCGAACCCGATCATCCTGAAACGCCTCAACGGCTTGATGGGCTATTTCATCTGGAACTGGCGTGAGGTGAACGAGCAGTACCGCATCGTCTGACCACCTGTCAGACCTTCGAAGATGAAAGCGCCCCGTAAGGCGCTTTCTCATTTCTAGGCGATCTTCAACTGCTGCACAGCCATGCCCACGATCTCCTCCCCGATGGCCAAGGCGGCTGTGGCAGCGGGTGAAGGTGCGTTGAGCACATGGATGTGGCGCCCCCGCGTCTCGATGCGGAAGTCGTCCACCATGTTGCCATCGGTCCCGAGCAGCATGGCGCGCACGCCGGCTCGGCCGGGCTTCAGGTCGTCCATGGTGAGGGAGGGGATCAGACGCTGGAGCGTGCGCAGGAAGAGGCGTTTGCTGAAAGCGCGGCGGTACTCATTGATGCCGTAGCTCATGTTGTTGAAGAACAGCTTCCAGGTGCCGCCGTAAGAAAGCGCATCCATGGTGTCCTTCAGGTCGAAGTCGGTCTTGCCATAGCCTTCGCGCTTGAAGGTGAACACGGCGTTCGGACCGCATTCGATGCTGCCATCGGTCATGCGCGTGAAGTGTACGCCCAGGAA
>DAOORM010000498.1:0-1994 GCA_035389265.1 Flavobacteriales bacterium
GCCGCCATGCAGCGCAGCGAGCGTGCCCGTCTCGTAGTTGTCGCTGCTGAAGGTGCCCATGAAAGGCATGTCCAGATGCACATGCGGATCGATGCCGCCGGGCAGGACGAACTGGCCTTTGGCATCGATCACTTCGGCGTCGGGTGCATGCAGATCATGCCCGATGGATTTGACGTGTTCGCCTTCGATGAGGACATCGGCGCGGTGGAAGTCCGCGGCGGTGACTACGGTTCCGTTCTTGATGAGTAAACTCATGATCAGAAGATCAGACGATCAGAAAATGAGATGATCGTTGACGGTTCCAAGGTAATCAGGGCGTGCCCCTCGCAAAGCCTCGGGTCGGGCTATCCGCTGTACTCCTCGCAGGGGCGATGCATGCTCTTCCTTCGGGCGAAGCATGCATCGCCCCTACTGCGGGGTGCCGCTCCTATCCCTCACGCAGCACACGTTTACCCATCAGCACCCAATACACCGCGAACGCCATGGCTGTTCCACTGAACCACGAGAGCGTGTAGAGGAATTCGAGGGGCTTCACCCAATAGCCGATCAGCGCCACCAGGACACCCGCGACCAAGGCAATCATGGCGGCGCTATTCACGCCCGCATGCGGCCCATCCACCCTATACAGATCGGCGATGTTCAAGGTGCGTTTGCGGATGATGAAGTAGTCGCAGAGCAGGATACCGAGCACCGGACCGAGCAGACCGCTGATGAAGATGAGGATGCCGCTGATCTCATTCATCAACCACCACGGACAAATGACGATGCCGACCAAACCCGCGATGACACCACCCACACGGAAGCTGATCTTCTTCGGAAAGAGGTTGCTGAACGCGTTGGCAGGTGCGATCACGTTGGCAGCGATGTTGGTGCTGAGCGTGGCGATGAGCATGGCGATCTGCGCGAAGATCACCACGCCCGGGCTCTTGAACTTGTCCACGAGCGAGACCGGGTCCCAGGGCGCATCCTCGGCGATGAGTACTTCCTTGAAGGCCACAACGGCCGCGCTGGTGACGAAGATGCCCACGAACGAGTAGAACAGCATCGTGCCCGGCAGCCCGATGAACTGGCCCGCGAGTTGGTCCTTCTGGCTCTTCGCGTGGCGCGTGATGTCGGAGATGCTGATGGACATGGTGGCCCAGAAGCCGACCATGGCGGTGAACCACATCAGGTATTGCCAGAAGCCGACCTCGCTTGCACCGGCACTGTCGGCCTTGAACTCCAGCTTGGCCGACTCATGACCTTCCGCATCCTTGAACTGGATCTGCACCTGGGCATCCATGCCGATGTTGATTGCGGTCATCGGCGCGGTGATCGGCATCCATTCGCCCGGCCTGGTTTCGCGTTGCTGCGGATTGCTCAACCGGTAGTGAGTAGCCTTCGGCGTTCCATCCGTGTTCAAGAGCGGTGCAAGTTGTAACGTGCGGCCGGGCGCATCGGCATAAGGCAACTGCGTGATCGTGCCTTGCTGCAATTGCTTCCCTTGATTCAGCGCGTTCGCAAAGCCACCCGCACTATTCGCGCCCCACGCGATCAGCACGATGCCGATCAGGATCAATATCGGCGCACTCCAGTCCTCGAGCCAGCGGATGCTCTTGGTGCCTTTCCAGATGAACCAGATGTTGATCAGCCAGAACACACCGAAGCTGATGAACTTGCCGATGCTCAGCACCACCTCGCCCTCCTGACCGGTCGCGGCGTTCCAGATGGAGTAGATCGCCAGCCCACCGATCCACGTTTGCACGCCGAACCAGCCACAGGCCACGATGGCACGCAACAAACTCGCGATGTGGATGCCCTGTGTACCGAACGCAGCCCTCCCTTGCACGGGGAACGGGATGCCATACTTCACACCCGCATGGCCGTTGAGGACCATGGGAATGGTGATCACCAAATTGGCCAGGCCGATGATCGCCAAAGCCGGCTGCCAGCTCAGTCCTGCGCGCATCATGTAAGAGGCCAGCAGATAGGTAGGGATGCATACGGCCATACCC
>DAOORM010000499.1:0-1980 GCA_035389265.1 Flavobacteriales bacterium
GAATTGGTCGTCGTGGCCGTCGGGCACACGCTAATGGGACCGCGCACGTTCGGCAGCCCATTATCCCAGGCGTAGGTGTAATTCAAACAGCCGTTCACATCGGCGATGAGATCGGTGCAGGTGCCCGCACAGATGGTATCGGAACTAGCGATGATCTCCACATCGATCGGACAAGTGGTGATCAGCGTGTTCGCGTTGAGGATGAAGTACCACAACGAATCGCAGCGATCGCGCAGGCCGATGCGGAATGCGAGCTGGTAGGGACAATTCCGGTCGAACGGAGGTGCAACAGCCAGCTGGAGGTTCTGTGTGAAGCCCCCTGCACAGCCCATGGGTAGCACACCAACCACGTTCGGTGCGCCTTGACCGATCAGTTGAACGGCATCCACCACCATGGAGTCGCACGCGACAGGATAACTGAAGTGGATGTCCAGACGTGAGCTGTTGCACGCAGGGGCCACAGGAATGGTCATCACCGGTGGCACGGGCGGTGCGGCATAACTGGTCCACTGCGCTTCGAACCCACAATAGGCCACGTTCTGGTCGCTCACGAAATGCACGGTGAGCACCCCGCTGTTGGCTACTATGGGCGGTGGTGCCGTGGTGCCCGAATAGGCCGGACCGATCTGGGGAGAGTTGATCGATGGCCCGTCGTGGAAGGTGATGAAGTCGTAACCCTGCTCCAAACAGAACACTGGGGTGAAGACCAACGTGATCTGGCTTCCGGCATCGATGGTGAAGACAAGGTCCTCGTTGTTGCCGTACAGGTTACCCCCAGGACCTTCCTCGCTATCGAGCAGGATGCCCTTGCATTCGGTCACCGTGGTATCGGCCATGTTGAACTCCGGCAACAGCTGCGCACGCACACCGAAGAACGGAGCGCAAAGCGCGATGAGCAGGAGTGGCCGCATCCGTCGCATGGCATCAATCGGTTTCGGCCTGTGCGTTGATGGTGATCGGCGAGGTGGCGATCGAATTGCTGCGGTTGCCCGCACGATCCTCCACGTAGAAGGTATAGGTCATCACTTCCTGTGCGCTGTTGCCCAAGAGGAAAAGCGGCGCCAGCTCCACCACGAGTTCACCTTGGATCGCGATCTCCGCGTCGGGCGGCGCCAGCGGGATGATGTGGTACCCATCGGCCACGGCCAAGCGGCTGTCCTTCACCCAGAGGGAGAAGTCATCGGGATCCGAGCGCCCCAGATCGCCGTCGCCATCGCGGTAACTGAAGCGCAGCACCACGGCTTCCTGGAATTCGGTCACCGTGCCGGGATCCGCGCTGATGAGCTCAATGGCGGGCTCCTTGGGCATGATGTCGGCCTTTTCTTTCTTGCATGCCGCAAGCGCCAGGATGGGAAGGAGAACGAGCGCGTACCTCATACCACCACGCGTAAGGTGAAGTAGTTGGACATCGGTGCCCCGGTGCCATCATCCGGTATCTCCGTGGGCGTGTCGTGGTCGGCATCCTGCACGTACACCCGCACGAAGAGGACCGTTCCGGGCGCATGATCGCCCAGCGGCACCTGCACCTTGTGGGTGAAGGTGGTGCTCGTGTTACCCAGATCAGGGCCGGTGATGGTCGATCCGATCTGCAAGGGCAGCTCCGGTACCGCCTCGAAGGCCGCACCAGCGGTGACCACTTTCACCTTGTTGTAGGTGAGCGCTTGGGCGGGTGTCGTGTCGTCCGCGAAGGCGAACCAAAGGTCCACTGACGCGCCGGAGACTTCGATCGGCTGCACCCCTTCACCTTCGCCACGGGGGAAAGGGTTCTCACTGCTCCCGGGCTCGAAGGCGAGTACACCCGTCACCTGGGGTTGCAGGTTGCCTTCGCTCGGCGCACGACCGAACATGTCCCGGGCGCCACTGGCGATCCATTGGTCGATCGCGGCTTTGTAGGCTGCACTGTTCGCGGGCCAGTCGCTGTTCTCGGTGAAGCCCAACGGCATGATGCCCGAGGTGTTCGGGATGAAGATGTTCAACCGT
>DAOORM010000500.1:0-1979 GCA_035389265.1 Flavobacteriales bacterium
ACGGTTTCCAGGTGCTCGGTTTCCACAGCATCGAAGCGGTGACCGATCCGGAGAACAAGGACTCCAACACGTTGTTGGAACGCTCCGGGTTCACCTTGGAAGCGCACTTCCGGGAGAACTACCTCCGCAACGGGAAGTTCCTGGACAGCTTGGTATGGTCCAAGCTGACGCCCCGCTCAGCCTAAGCGGCTGATGATCGCTTCGATCTCGTCCTTCAGCCGTTCACACGCGCGGATCGTATCGCCATGCAGTTCGGCACGCGGCGTCATGGTGTTCTCCCGCACAGCATCCACAGCGGCTGGTAATCGATCACATCGGCTGTCCAAGCCCAACCCGTGATCCAATTGCTGGTCGATCTCGGCGATCAAGCCTTCGTCCACGTGGCCATGGCGCAACTCGGTCTGGAGCATGAGTACGGTGCGGCGCAAGGTGCGCAGCCGACGAGCCAATTCGATATCCGACAGGGTGGGCATTGGAGCCGATGGGGAAGCGGCCGCGAAGATGGGAACGAAGCGGCTTTCTGCCTCCTCTTTCCGATGGCCATGGTCAGAACATTCCTCGATGCCGATTGTTCCTGAGGCATGTCCGCCATCCTCATCGTCGGTGCCTCGCGCGGCATCGGCCATGCCCTTGCCCAACGGCTTCTCCGCGAGGGCCGAACCATCATCACCATGGGACGCACCGATCCCGGTCTTCCCGGGGCAGGTGCGCACATCGTTCATGACATGTCCGCTGCGGAGTTCCCGCTGACGGAGCTGCCCGATGAGCTTGGCGGTCTGGTCTACTGCCCGGGCAGCATCGATCTGAAGCCGTTGCGCAGTACACGGGTGGAAGATCTCCGCACGGCCTTCGAGATCAACGCGGTGGGTGCCTTTCGCGCGGTACAAGCCTGTGCGGATCGGTTGAAGAAGGTCCCGGGCAGTGGTGTCGTCCTGTTCAGTACCGTGGCGGTGCAGCGTGGCATGGCGTTCCATACGGGAGTGGCCGCGGCCAAGGGTGCGGTGGAAGGCTTGGCTCGCGCGTTCGCGGCCGAATTGGCCCCCACGGTGCGGGTGAACTGCATCGCACCAAGTCTGACGCGTACCTCCCTTGCGGAGAAGCTGTTGGCCTCGCCGGAAAGGGAGAAGGCCAGCGCGGACCGGCATCCGATGAAACGGGTGGGAGAGGCCGAGGACATCGCCGCCATGGCTGCATTCCTGTTGAGCGCGGATGCGAGTTGGATCACAGGTCAAGTCTTTGGTGTCGATGGGGGCATGAGTGCGATCTGACATGGGTAACGCGGAGCGCATCACACACATTGGCATCGACTTCGGCGCGCGCAATGCGGGTACCACGGTGGTCTGTCATCAACGGAATGGCATCTTCCACTTCCAGCGCAGTGCCAAGGATGCGGACGGGGACGCTTGGCTGGAAACCACCATTGCGGCATTGCGTCCTGGAGCCATCTACATCGATGCACCGTTGAGCCTTCCCGGTGTCTACCAAGGGCGAGGTGATGATTATTTCTTCCGAGCGGCCGACCACCAAGCGCGTGGGATGAGTCCGATGTTCCTGGGTGGGCTCACCGCGCGTGCCATGCGGCTGGCTGCGGGTTGGCGGCAACTGGACATAACGGTGCACGAAGCGTACCCGGCCGCACTGATCAGGCATGCATGGGAAAGCCTCGATGTGGAACCGCGTAAGGCGATCCCAAGGAGCAAGTTGCGGATCATGGCGGGCATGGTCGCAGTGCCCACGCCCGAAACACACGACCGGCACGAGGCGGACGCCTGGCTGTGCTGGGTGATCGGTCATCGCCACCAACGCGGAGAGTCCATCATCCACGGCAACGCCGAAGAAGGCGTGATCCTCGCTTGATCGATGCCGAAGCATGTACCGCCCTCGTTGCGAGCCGAGAAACAATGTGCCAGTTGTGGACGTCCATTCCAATGGCGCAAGAAATGGGAGAAGGTGTGGACCGAGGTGAAATACTGCAGTGA
>DAOORM010000501.1:0-1977 GCA_035389265.1 Flavobacteriales bacterium
CACTGTGCCGAGGGCACTTGGGACCAGGTGACCGACGATATCCTGCGCACGCTTCAGGTGCATCGAGTACCAGCGATCGGCTTCGTGAACGAGGGCAAGCTCTACCGCGAGGATGTGCTCGACAGTGCACGCTACCAACTCCTTGAACGCTGGCTGGAGGCCGGCATGGACCTGGGCAACCACACCTTTGCGCATCGCGGGGCCACGCGCACCTCAGTGGCCGAATTCGAGGAGGATGTGGTGAAAGGGGCACAACTGCTGCGTCCCTTGATGGAGCAGCATGGTCGCTCCTTACGCTATTTCCGCCATCCCTTCCTGCAAACGGGCGCTACACCACAGCGGCGCGATTCCCTCAATACACTGCTGGGGGACCTCGGCTACACCATCGCACCGGTCACCTTCGACAACGACGAATACATCTACGCCTTCTGCTACGAACACGCCAAACGTGCGAAGGACGACAGCCTTATGCGCGCATTGTCGGAAGGATATCAGGCGTACATGGCCGCGTCTGCGCTCTTCCACGAAGCGGAGGCTCGGACTTTCTTCGATCGCGACATCGCGCACATCCTATTGATCCATGCCAACGCGCTCAATGCCGCACACCTGGATGATCTACTCACTTGGTTCGAGCAGCAGGGCTACGGCTTCATAACCTTGGAAGAGGCGTTGAAGGATCCGTGCTATCAACTACCCGAGGCCACCACACCGTGGGGCTTCTCATGGATCCGACGCTGGCAACTGGCGGAAGGTAACAAGCCGCCGTGGCCGCCGGAGATCCAACCCGAAGTGCAGCAGCGCTACGATGCGCTCCGCAAGTAAGGAGTAGTGCTGGCCAGCAAAGGTCACCTAGCTACTTGATGCGCTGCTTCGCCATCGCCTTCACCCCTTTCGCAATGAGTGTCTCAAGCACCTTCAGGTCCACATCACTGAGCTTCTTGATGTACAAGCAGCTCTTGCCCGTGGTGTGTTTGCCGAGCTTCTGCATCAACGCGGCCTCCTCTTCGAAGCCCATCATGATGTAAAGGGTCAGGTTGGCTTTGCGCGGGCTGAAGCCGGTGATCATCCACTCGCCCTCGCGGCCGCTATCGTACTTGTAGGCATAACGCCCGTAGCCCACGATGCTGGGTCCCCATAGCTTGGGTTCTTCGCCCGTGGCCTTCTTCATCAGGGCCATGATGGTGCGGCAGTCAGCGGCTATATCGGCGGGTTGTTTGGCGATGAAGGCGTCGACACTGGAGGCGGTCTCCTTGGTCTTGAGCTCGGCTTTGGCCATGGTTGCAGTGAAAAGATGGATGAGTGTCAAGGTGCAAGTTTTCCGAAAACCAGCGAATCGTGGAACTTACCGTCCCAGAAAATATTTGCGCGAAGATGTCCTTCCTGCATGAACCCATTCTTTTCAAGCACACGGATCGAAGTGGTATTCGCAGGACGGGTAATGGCCTCCACCCGGTGGAAACCCAGGGTGCCGAATCCGTGGTGCAGGGCGGTCGCTACGGCCTCGGTGGCAAAACCGTGTCCCCAAGCATCACGAGCCATTGTGTAGCCCAGTTCAGCGTAGTGGTGCTCCTTCACCAAGCGCCAGAAACCGATCAGGCCGATGAACTCGTCCACACCCTTCACCGTGATGGCCCAGTGCAAGGCCTCATTGTTCATGGTCTTGGAATTGATCAGTTCGATCAGCGCCTGTGCATCGTCGAGGGTGCGCGCCATGGGCCG
Organism: Flavobacteriales bacterium; assembly: GCA_035389265.1. Lineage (GTDB taxonomy): Bacteria > Bacteroidota > Bacteroidia > Flavobacteriales_F > PHOS-HE28 > PHOS-HE28. The sequence goes on from DAOORM010000501.1 coordinate 1,720, forward strand.
GTTCACATGGTGCATAACGAGCGGATCCGAGCGCATCGCGAACATCCCAGCAGCATCGGTTGCCCGCAGCTGACGCAGCACCAGCCGCTCACTGACAAGGATCGGGAAAGAAGACTGATCAATGGGGAGCACCATACTGATTGTTCTGTTCGTTCACTATGCCAGCCGTCGTCCAGATCGAAAAGCACCACGCATTCGAGCACAGCGAAGAAAGCGCCCACGATGATCACCACCAAGCTGGTCCGGACCACGGGGGTG
>DAOORM010000502.1:0-1977 GCA_035389265.1 Flavobacteriales bacterium
ACCCCATTCTCGGTGCCGTTCTTGGTTTTCTCGTGGGTCCACTTTGGGCACTGCGCATAATATCCGTACTGGCTTTCGTGGGGTTGGTTCTCATCACGCATCGTTTGCTCCGCCGCTACGGTGTTGATGATGAGGTGGCCCAGGCCCATATCCTCCTCGGGCTCGTGCTCTCGCCCTTCCTGTTGCGGTATGCGCTCACCACGATGAGTGATGTGTTCGCGATCGCCTTGACCACCGCTGCCTTCGGCTGTGCGAACGCATGGATGCGCGACCGTGGTTCCGTAGCGCTGCTTGGGGTGGTCGGCTTCCTCACGCTAGCGCTCACTGTCAGGCTTGCGGTGGCTCCCGTAGCCGCACTCCTGTTGATCTATGCCCTAGGTGAACGCGCTGTTGCCCGGATGACTCCTCGAACACTGGTCATCATCTCGACCATCTCCCTTGTGGCGGGATCGATCGTCATAGCCACCTTGCAGCAGAACGGCACACTCGTTGGCACACCACTGGCCGAATGGACCCCGCTGAACTGGTTCCGCCGCGACCTGAACTCGGACGATGGGGTGCTGCACTACATGTTCCCGAACATTCTTTACGCCAGCGGAGTCATCATCCATCCGGGACACTTCACCATCGGGCTGCTCGTGGTGCCTTTTTTTCGCTGGAAGGACTTGGCTGATCCGCTCGCACGTTCGGCTGCGGTCCTGCTCGGTGGTTGCCTGCTCTTCGTGGCAGGCATGCCATTTCAGAATGACCGGGTACTCCTGCTGGCCATACCCTTTACCGTGGTATTGTTCCACCAGGCGTTCGTGCGCGGTTATGGTGCTCTTCGCCGACACGGCCTCAATCCGGCTATCGCGGTCGTGGCCATGGCTGCGGTGCAATGCGCATTGTTCGTGCGTGCGATGGTACCATTCATGAGGCAGGCCCAGGTGGAAAGGGATCTGAGCGCCCTGGCACTTCAACTTGCGCCACAGCACCTCTATACGCACGGGATGGGAGCAGCACTACACACGTATTGCCCAGGAGTTCCCATTACCGAATTCTGGTACGCGGAGATCGACACCTTTGAACACGGTGCCATACTGGTGGTCCATCCCGAGAATCTGGCGGAGCAATGGGCGGGTCACTTTCCAGCCATCAATTGGGACAATGCGCGAACCGCAGGCGCGATCCCGGTCTTCCAGCGCTCCGATGGATGGGTGATCGCGCGGGTGCCCTAGGCGGACTCTTCAGCACCTAGACGGTACTTCAGCACGCTCACCAGATCATTCAGGATCGAAGCCTTGTAGGCATCGGGCTCGCCAAGGACGGCCTTTTCAACCCGTTTCATCGCAGCACGTGCATCCTTCTCGGGCCAGATCTCCTGGTTCTCGATCACGGTGAGGCATTCGAAGCTCTCAGTGGCCGTGCCCGTGAGCGCTATATCCACGAACACGTTCAGATGTTCGCGCACGTCGATGCCTGCGTTCCAGAAGGTGCTCAGCACGATGTTCCGGATCGCTGCGAATTCAGGGTCCTCCAATGCGGCAAGCAAAGCCGTATCCGCCTGCGGTGCTTTCACCTCGAACAACAAGGCACTTATCCGCTGATGCACGGAGGGGGAGGGGTTGTTCGTCAACGCCATCAACAAGGGCCGGATGGCGCGGGCATCACCCTCCTTACCGATCCGAGTGATCGCTGCCAACACCTCCTCATCGTCCTTGCTCAACAGCGAGGCGAAGGCCAGATCCATCCGTTTGGACTGTGCTGATTTACCCGATACGTTCATCATGATCGATCTCAGCCCGCGAAGGTACCACGCCTGGGTGTACTACGTCAGCGGTACACCTTAAAGGCGCATGTAAGTCCGGCGGCCAGGACGGCGCTTGAACTTGTAGGAGACCTCGAAGTTGAAATAACTGAACGAGTCCAACAGTCCTGGATTACCACGGCGACTGGTGTTCAGGTCGTCGTTATCACCGACCGTACCCCAACCAGTAG
>DAOORM010000503.1:0-1975 GCA_035389265.1 Flavobacteriales bacterium
GGAACTCACCGCACGCTACGGCGACCAAGCCCAGCGCGTGGACCGCGAGATCCTGGTGAAAGGCCTGGACCGCCTGGCCCAGTGCGACAGTCAGTACAAGGCCAGCAAAGAGCCGCGCTTGTTGGTGGAGCTCGCCTTGGTGCAGCTCTGCCGCATCACCAGTGGAGCCGACTCCTCCGCCAGCGTGGAAAAAAAAAGTCCTGACGTGACCGTTGCTGCCCCGGCAGCACCACGAACCACGGCAGTAACGCCATCATCAGCACCGGTGGCCGCACCGGTTCAACCGCCCGTAGTGCAGCCGTTGGCAACGGCCGCAACGGTGGTCGCGCGGGAACCGATCAGTTCGGATTACACCCCGAAACGTCGGTTGGCCGGGCAGGTGAGCATCAAGGGCACCGTGGCCGCCGCGGCCGTGGAAGCTGCGCCGGCCGCGCCGCTGGAAAGTGATACCGACAGCGGCATGCCCACCTCGAGCAAAGAGGTGAACCCGGCCTTGCTCATGAAGGTGTGGCGCGAATACGCCTTGGCGCAAAAGCAGCGCAAACGCGACAGCTTGCATGCCACCTTGATGGCGCGCGACCCCGAAGTCGTCGGCCCGGGCCGCATCGCCTTCGCCATCGTGAACGCTGTACAGGAGAACTACCTGCGCGACGAGAAGCCCGAACTGCTCGGATACCTGCGGCGGAACATGGACGATCCCGCGCTTGAACTGGAGGTCCGGAAAGAAGAAGTGGTGGTGAAACCACGGTTCACGAACCTGGACAAGTTCAAGGCCATGGCGGAGAAGAATCCTGCGCTGCTGAAGTTGCGCGAGGAGTTGGACCTGGATCTGGGGTGAGTCCCTTGCACCGGGCATTCGATCATGTTGAAACCAGGTGATCCTGGGTCCGGATGGCTTAGAAGGGTAAATTCGCCGTCAATTTGAGGCTCACCTGTAACGGACACGAGCCTGACCAACGAATAACTGCCAACTACCTGCACGAAATGTCGAAGATCAACGTAGCGAAGCCCGTCGTGGAACTGGACGGCGATGAGATGACCCGGATCATCTGGAAATGGATCAAGGATGAACTGATCCTGCCCTATGTGAACGTGCCCATCGAGTACTACGACCTCGGCATCGAGAGCCGCGACAAGACCGACGACAAGATCACGGTGGAAAGTGCCAAGGCCATCCTGAAGCACAACGTGGGCATCAAGTGCGCCACCATCACCCCGGATGAGGAGCGCGTGAAGGAGTTCGGGTTGAAGCAGATGTGGAAGAGCCCGAACGGCACCATCCGCAACATCCTCAACGGAACCGTTTTCCGCGAGCCGATCGTGATCAGCAATATTCCTCGCCTGGTACCGGGTTGGACACAACCCATCGTGATCGGCCGTCATGCGTTCGGTGATCAGTACCGCGCCAGCGATGCAGTGATCAAAGGCAAAGGCAAGCTCACCATGACCTTCACGCCAGAAGATGGTGGCGAAGTGCAAACGTGGAACGTGTATGACTTCGAAGGCAACGGTGTGGCCTTGAGCATGTACAACACGGACGAGAGCATCGAAGGCTTCGCGATGAGCTGCTTCAACCTAGCGTTGGCGAAGAAGTGGCCGCTCTACTTGAGCACCAAGAACACCATCCTGAAGAAGTACGACGGTCGGTTCAAGGACATCTTCGAAGAGACCTACCAGAAGCATTTCAAGGCCAAGTTCCAAGAGGCCGGTATCGTGTACGAGCACCGCTTGATCGACGACATGGTGGCCAGCGCCATGAAGTGGAGCGGCGGCTACGTTTGGGCCTGCAAGAACTACGACGGCGACGTACAGAGCGACACCGTGGCCCAAGGCTTCGGCTCATTGGGTCTGATGACCAGTGTACTGATCACCCCTGATGGCAAAACGATGGAAGCCGAAGCCGCGCACGGCACGGTTACTCGCCACTACCGCCAGCACCAGCAAGGCAAACCCACGAGCACCAACCCGATCGCCA
>DAOORM010000504.1:0-1970 GCA_035389265.1 Flavobacteriales bacterium
GGTTCTCATGGTGGTGAGGTAGTCTTCACCGGAACACATGCCGTAAGGCTATCGCTGTGCAGCAATTCGGCATGTGTTCCGGTGAAGACTACCTCACCACCATGAGAACCCGCCATCGGACCCATGTCGATGATGTGGTCGGCGGCTTTCATCACCTCTTCATCGTGTTCTACCACGATCACCGTGTTGCCCAGGTCGCGCAATTTCTTCAGCACCTCGATCAACCGAAGCGTGTCGCGCGGATGCAGACCGATGCTCGGCTCGTCCAGGATGTACATGCTACCCACTAGGCTGCTACCAAGTGAAGTGGCCAGGTCGATGCGCTGGGTCTCGCCTCCGCTCAGGGTATTGCTCCGGCGTTCCAAGGTCAGGTAGCCCACACCAACGTCCACCAAGAAACTCAGGCGGTTGCGGATCTCCTTCAAGAGCCGATCGGCGATGCGCTGATCCGTTTCGCTCAACTTCAGATCCTTGAAAAATGCTGCACATTGCCCGATGGGCATGCGCGCCAGTTCGGTGATGTCCTTGCCGCCCACCTTCACGTATCGTGCCTCGGGTCGCAATCTGGTCCCCTGGCATACCGGACATTCGGTCTTGCCCCTGTAGCGGCTGCCCAACACGCGGTACTGGATCTTGTAGCTCTTCTCTTCCACGTACTGGAAGAACCGATCCAAGCCATGCAAGCCGCGTGCGCCCTTCCAAAGGAGTTGCACCTGTTCCTCGTTCAGGTCGCGGATGGCCCGGTGGATGGGGAAGTCGTACTTCGCGCTGTCGCGGATGAAATGGTCCTTCCATTCGCTCAACTTCTCACCGCGCCAAGGGGCAATGGCATCATCGTACAAGCTCAGGCTCTTGTCCGGGATCACCAGGTCCTTGTCGATGCCGATGACATTGCCGTATCCTTCGCACTTGGGACATGCGCCCACGGGGTCGTTGAAGCTGAACAGGTTCGGTGAGGGTTCCTCGAAGGTGATCCCATCCTGCTCGAATTTGTCGCTGAAGGCCAGCTGACGCGGTTTTCCCTTGCCGTCCTCGCCCAAGAGGATCAGCTCACCTTGGCCTTCGAAGAAACCGGTTTCGGCGCTATCGGCGGCACGGCTGTCGTTCTCTTGATCACCAGCGGTCACCGTCAGCCGGTCCATCACAAGGAACCAAGTCCCTTTCGGAACCTTCTTCTCGGCCAGGACCTCTTCGATGCGATGCACAGAAGTGCCATCGTGCACGCGTGCGTACCCTTGTTGTTGCAGGATGTCGAAGTGTTCCTTCAGCGTGCGGCCAGCTGGAAGCCTCAGCGGTGCGAGCATCAGCACTACGCTTCCTTCAGGGAAGGTGTGCATGCCCGCCACGACATCTTCGATCGTGTTGCGGCGCACCTCAGCACCAGAGACCGGCGAAATGGTATGGCCTGCGCGAGCGAAGAGCAATTTCAGGTGATCGTAGACCTCAGTGCTGGTGCCGACCGTACTTCGTGGGTTGCTCGTCATCACCTTCTGCTCGATGGCGATGGCCGGGCTAATGCCGATGATCCGGTCCACGTCCGGCTTCTCCAACCGGCCCATGAACTGGCGGGCATAGCTGCTCAAGCTCTCCACGTAACGACGCTGACCCTCAGCGTATAACGTATCGAATGCGAGGCTGCTTTTCCCGCTGCCGCTCAAGCCGGTCACCACCACGAGCTTGCCGCGGGGGATATCCACGCTTACGTTCTTCAGGTTGTGTACACGAGCGCCCTGCACCCGGATGAAGCCGCTCAGGCGGTTCTTCGGGGTGGGAGCAGCCCCATTGTTGGGGATGGCTGGCGTATCGGTGGAGCGGGGGGCAGGCAAAGGCGGCGCGAATTTAGGCATCGGCGAGGGCTAGGCGGTCCTTGAACCACTATCTTTGGATGACCAGTGGAGGAATTAACTGAGCAAGCACAATAACACCTGCCTAGGCAACGTTACCACCCCCAACTGCGTCTAAGTACCACA
>DAOORM010000505.1:0-1968 GCA_035389265.1 Flavobacteriales bacterium
GGTCGACACCGGTCTGCAGACCGTGGCCCGCGGGCGCATCACGCAGGATCAGGATTTCCAGCTGAGCCCGGCCTTCGACTTCTTCGGCGATGTCGCGTTGACGGCCAGCATCAAGGAACTCACCTTCACCGGAAGCACACGCATCCAGCACGGCTGCGACGGCCTTGCCAAGAACTGGATGAAGTTCAGCGGTCCCATCGATCCGATGGAGGTCTTTATCCCCGTGTCCGATACACTGTACGACGACCAGAGCGCGTTGATCGGTGCGGGTGTGCGCTTGACGGATGAGGATCCCTTCAAGGTTTACGGCACCTTCCTCAGTCGCGTGGCCGATCCGAAGGACAGGCGCATCATCAGCGCGAGTGGTCTGCTGTTCTTCGACAAGACGCGCAAGGAGTACATGATCTCCAACAAGGACAAGATCCGCAAGCGCGATCTGCCCGGCGACCTCGTGAGCCTGGCGGTGGACAACTGCGTCATCCTGGGCGATGGCCGCATCCACCACGGGTTGGACCTGGGACGCATCACCCTCACCAACGTGGGTGGCCTGCGCTACGAAGCGCAAGGGGAGAAGCTCACCACCGAAGAGGTCATGATCCACGACTTCTTCTTCCTGGACAATGCCCTGGAGCGCATGGCCTCGGAAATGGTCGTCTACCCGGACCTCAAGCCGGTCGACATCACCAAGACCTATTACGAACGCATGTTGCGCGAAGTGCTCGGTCTGGAGCGTTCGGACAAGCTCATCAGCGAGCTCAGCATCAAGGGCGAGATAAAGAAGCTGCCGGATGAACTGGTGAAGCCGCTCGTGCTCGCCGATGTGAAGATGCACTGGGACGGTCCCGAGCAGAGTTGGCTCAGCGATGGCCCCATCGGCATCGCGAGCATCCTGAAGAAGCCCGTGTACAAGTACGTGAAGGGCAAGGTGCACCTGGAGCGCAAGCGTAGTGGGGATGTCATGAGCGTGTACCTCGCCCTGGACGATCAGACCTACTACTTCTTCCAGTACACGCGCAACATCATGTATGCCTGCAGCAGCGATGCTACCTTCAACACCATGTTGAGCGAACTGAAGGACGATAAACGGCAGTTGGATGGCGGCAAGGATCAGGCGCCTTACCAGTTCATCCTCACCAACAAGAAGAAGGTCGACGACTTCCGCGAACGATTCGGACTTTGAACCATGGACTTCCCCTGGGTGTACGGCACAATAGCAATGGCGATCGCTTACCTCGTTGGTAGCATACCCACCAGCGTATGGTGGGGCAGGGCTTTCTTCGGGATCGATGTGCGCGAGCATGGCAGCCGCAATGCCGGGGCCACCAATACCTTCCGTGTATTGGGGCCCAAGGCGGGCGTACCGGTGCTGCTCATCGACATCCTCAAGGGTTTCCTTCCCGTACGCCTGCTCCCCAACTTCACCGAGCTCGAACCCGATACCGCGCCCTGGATGTGGTTCCGTGTGGCGCTGGTGAGCGCGGCGGTCATCGGACACCTCTATCCGGTCTTCGCAGGGTTCAAAGGCGGCAAGGGTGTGGCCACTTCGCTCGGGGGCGTAATGGCCGTTCATCCCGGCGCTGCAGCGATCTGCGTGGCCGTCTTCGCCGTGGTCTTCCTGCTCTCGCGTTATGTATCCCTCGGCTCCTTGTGTGCCGCCGTGGCCTTTCCCCTTGCGGTGATCGTGGTGTACAAGGAGTTCAGTGCGGTGAAGATCGGATTCGCCGTGGTCTTATGTCTGCTGGTGTTCTACACCCATCGGGAGAACATCGGGCGGTTGTTGCGTGGGGAGGAGAATCGGATGTCCCTGGCCGGAAGGCGGGACCCATCATCATGAAACCCAAGCAGGACAACGTGCGTAAAAGCGCCCACTCTTAGGATGACCCGCTCTACGGGCATAGTGCTTTTCGTGCTGCTCTCCCTTTTCGCCAACGCGCAGGGTGATCAGCAGGTGCGTGCGAAGGCCGATGC
>DAOORM010000506.1:0-1968 GCA_035389265.1 Flavobacteriales bacterium
CCAGGACTGCGCCGTTCCCAGTGCGGTCGCAAGGATGAACGCAGCAGCTAGTGGAACTTTCATGCCATTAAGGTAAAGCGATCCGCCCGATCCGATCAACGTCCAGACGCCGGGAAGGCATTGATGCTGCTTCTCGATGGTCGCCCAACGAAGTAGCCCCTCCCCCGGATGGCGGAAGGGCTTCCGTTCTATTCTTAACGACCGCTTATTTCTTCACGCGGTCCATGTACTCACCGGTCTCGGTGTCCACCCGCACGATGGTGCCGATATCCACGAAGCTGGGTACACTGATCTCGGCGCCACCGGCGAGGGTCGCGGCCTTCATCACCTTGTTGCTGGTATCGCCCTTCACGGCATGCTCGGTGTAGGTCACCTCCAGTTCCACCACTTTCGGCGGACGGGCGAAGATGGCCACTTCGCTCTCGAAGCCCACTTGCACCACCATCTCTTCCTTCATGAAGCGCATGGCATCGCCGAAGAGTTCGGCTGGCACGTATTTCTGCTCGAAGCTGCTCTGGTCCATGCACACCAGGTTGTCCCCTTCGCGGTAGAGGTATTGCAGTTCGTGGATCTCCACGCGCAGCACTTCCATGGTCTCGCCACTGCGCCAGCGGTGTTCGTTCAGCTTGCCGTTGCGCAGGTTGCGCATCTTGCCTTGGTAGAACGCGCGCAGGTTGCCCGGCGTGCGGTGCTGCCATTCCATGATCTGGCAGATGTCGTTGTTGAAGCGGCTGTAGGAGCCGATGTTTACGTCAGCTGTGCTGGCCATGAGGAGGGGAGTTCTTGAGATCGACCACCTTGGCCCTGTGCCCGGGTGGTTTTGGAGGCCGCGAAAATAGGGTTTTGTGCCGAAGCGGGCATGGCCGGGAGCACGGTGCGGTACAAGAGGCGTACTTGACCGGACAGCGCTCGTAAGCAGGATTACCGGCCGCGCGGCTTGTAGTCCCCGATCTCGATGGCGGCCGTACACACATCGTGCTCCTGCAACTGCCGGTTGCTGGCCACCACCACCGTGCGCTGCCCCAAATGGTCGCGCAGCAAGGAGCGGTACCAGGCGATGGCTTCGGCGTCGAGATTGCTGGCGGGTTCATCCAGCAGCAATAAGGGCGTGTCGCTGAGGATGGCCAAGGCCAGCTTCAACCGCTGTTTCATGCCACTGCTGAAGTGCAGCACGGGTTTCTCCAGGGCATGGTCGAGGTAGGCGATGCGGGCCACGTCCTTCACGCCTAAACCGTGCACGAACGGTTTGAACCGCGCATGGAAGTCGATGGCTTGGGTAAGGCTCAGCTCCTCGTAAAGTCCGAGGTACGGTGCGGCGATGGCCACGTGTTTGTACACCTCCTCCTGCGGCACCGGCCGATCATCCAAATGGTGTTCGATGTGGCCCTGCGTGGGGATGATGGCACCACCGATCACTTGCAATAAGGTGCTCTTGCCGCTGCCGTTGGGGCCGAGTAGCGCCGTGCGGCTGCCGCTGGCCAGGGTAAGGCCCACACCTTCGAACACGACTTCGCGACCGAAGTGCTTGGCGACCTGGTGGAGGGTGACCTTCATCTACTCCGCAAGCCCGCGCATGATGCCCTTCGGACTGTTGTTGATGAAGTCGAGGATCACGCCGCGCTCGGGACTGCGGGGCAGCGTCTGCATCACGTTCTGCACGGCGCGTTCCACGTTGTTGTTGCGCACGAAGATCTCGCGGTAGATGTCCTCGATGCGGGCGATGGCGTCATCGGCATAACCCCGTCGACGCAAGCCCACCACGTTCACGCCCACGTAGCTCAAGGGTTCACGGGCGGCCTTCACAAAGGGCGGTACGTTCTTCCGCACCAGCGAGGCGCCCGCGATGAAGCTATGCGCACCGATGTGGATGAACTGCTGCACCGCCACGTTGCCTTCGAGGATGGCCCAGTCATCGATGGTGACGTGGCCGGCCAGGTTGACGCTGTTGGCGATGACGATGTTATTGCC
>DAOORM010000507.1:0-1964 GCA_035389265.1 Flavobacteriales bacterium
GGCGAGATCGAATACGCCCGGCGCGAAAGCACCATGCAGTTCCTGCTGGGGCAAGGCGTTACACCGGCGCGGGTGCGCTACCGGGATGGAACAGCCGAAGAACTGGCGGGACAGCGGGGCGTGCCGGGGTTCCGGTTCGTGTATGATGTGGGGGAGTGAGGGCCCTTCATTTGGCAGTTATCCACGATCATCCTACTTTTGCCGTCCCTTAACGGGGAACCTTCCCTGGTAGCTCAGCTGGTTAGAGCACATGACTGTTAATCATGGGGTCGCTGGTTCAAGTCCAGCCCGGGGAGCGAAAGCCTCAGCCTAGTGCTGGGGCTTTTTCGTTGATACTCGCAGCGTCGGCTGCTTTCAAGGCTCCTGGCGGGCGCTTTGGCCGATCGTGCGAACGCGCGTGTTCACTTTGAGGGCCGTCCCTGAAAAAAGAGAGGGCCTGCAACTGCAGGCCCTCTCACAAAAGAAGGTGTTGGATCAGCGACCCATCAGGATCAGCTTTTCTCGTAGGATGCGGCCATTCCCGCTCAACCGAACGAAGTAGGTCCCTTCGGCTTGTCCGGAGAGGTCCAGTGTTGATGCGGCAGTGCTTGTTGCGGCCACGGAGCTGCTCAATACCGAGCGACCGCGGATGTCCAGCACCTCGATCTCCACATTGCCACCCAAGCTCTTGGGCAGGCTGATGGTGAACAAGCCATTCGTTGGGTTCGGGAAGATGCTGAAAGCGGAGGAAGACGTGGTCGCGCCGACAGTGGTCGGAATGCAACTCACGGCATCGCTGCTTTCGCAGGTGATGGCGGGGAAACCGTTGTTGGTGGCGTCATTCGTGCTTGTGCCACATGCCCCCACCTCGCTCACTACGATCAAATAGGTTCCACTCTCAGTAGCGGTCCAGGTCAACTCACAGAGGGAACCAGCATTGAGGCCGGCAGCATCCACGGCACCGCTCGGAGCGATGATGGTGAACTCCATGTCCCACGCTGTTCCGCCCACACCGTTGCAGGCGCTGAAGGTGTAGGTGCCGCCTTCGGCCACGTTGTCCATGGCATAAGCTTCATCGGCGAACACCTCGAAAGCCGTGATCTCGTTGAAGGGGCAACCGGTGCCATCATCACAGGGCGCACCACCGAACTCGGTGTTGAAGTCGGTCCATCCACCCGTGGTCGTGGGATTCGTCCATGTGGTGCATCCGGGCACAACAGGTGCGCAGGCTGTTGCCGCGCTGCTTTCGCAGGTAATGGCAGGGAATCCGTTGTTCGTAGCGTCATTCGTGCTATTGCCACAAGCACCAGCCTCGCTTACCACGATCAGGTAGGTTCCGCTCTCAGAGGCTGTCCAAGTCAATTCGCAGATCGAGCCAGCGTTGAGGCCGGCGGCATCCACCGCACCACTCGGGGCGATGATGGTGAACTCGATGTCCCAGGCTGTTCCGCCCACGCCGTTGCAGGCGCTGAAGGTGTAGGTGCCACCTTCGGCCACGTTGTCCATGGCATACGCCTCATCGGCGAAGATCTCGAACGCGGTGATCTCGTTGAAGGGGCAACCGGTGCCGTCATCACACGGCGCACCACCGAACTCGGTGTTGAAATCGGTCCAACCGCCCGTGGGTGTTGGGTTCGTCCACGTGGTGCAACCGGGCACGACAGGCCCGCAGGCCGTTGCCGCGCTGCCTTCGCAGGTGATGGCGGGGAATCCGTTGTCGGTGGCATCGTTGGTGCTGTTGCCACAAGCACCTGCCTCGCTCACGACGATCAAGTAGGTTCCGCTTTCAGAGGCCGTCCATGTCAATTCACAAATGGAGCCCGCATTCAAGCCGGTGGCATCCACCGCACCGCTCGGGGCGATGACGGTGAATTCGATGTCCCACGCCGCTCCACCCACGCCGTTGCAGGCGCTGAAGGTGTAGGTGCCGCCTTCGGCCACGTTGTCCATGGCATACGCCTCATCGGCGAAGATCTCGAACGCGG
>DAOORM010000508.1:0-1954 GCA_035389265.1 Flavobacteriales bacterium
GCGTCGATCGTCGCCCAGTCGTCCTCGGTGAGCATGCGCGCAGCGATCAGGAGGAACAAGGTGTTCGCTTGGGCGAAGAGCAGGTAACTCACCGCGGAGATGCCCAGTGCCCAAAGGATGATCGGCCTTCGCCCGAATCGGTCGCTCAGCGAACCCCAGACCGGGGTGAAGATGAACATCATCAACGAGAAGAGCGCACCCGTGTCCCCCACCAACGCATCACTGGCGTTGAGCTCGCGGGCATAGATCGGCACCACCGGGATGAAGATCCCGAAACCCATCAGGTCGATGAAAATGGTGACGAAGAGGATGAGGAGCCTGCGGTCCATGGATGCGGGCGCAAAGGTGAGGCACTGGCGGTGCCCGACCGATCAGCGCTGGACATATCGTGAACGATGCACCGTTCACACCGCAGGAGCCACAGCCTACTGCCCCAGTTTCTTGAGGATCGGCGAGGGCACGGCCTTCTTGTTCACCATGAAGGCCGTCATCTTGTAGGCTGCGTATGCCTTGCTCATGTAGAGGAAGCCCTTGTGCTCGTTGTTGGTACCCCAGCTGTTCTTCACGATGTACCATTCCACACCGTTCTGGTCCTTGGCGATGCCGGTGATGTGCATGCCGTGGTCGTCGGTTGTGCTGAAGTTGTCAAAGGCGGCCTGGCGCATCTCCGCTGTGATCACCGGCTCTGGTTGTGGCCCATTGAAGAGCGAAGCTTTCTGTTCCTTGGTGAGGTCTGCGGCGGCTGTCATCGTAACGAAGGCCACGCCGTTGCGCCAGCTGAAGGATGGTTCGCTCACATCGCCACCCCACGAAACGGAGTACCCGTTCTTGAGGGCATTGTCGATGATGGTGGTGATGTCCTCCACCGGGATGTTCCACGCCTGTGCCAGCGCCCAGTTGTCGGGCACCATCAAGGTGCTCTGGGTGTAGTACGGCACGTCCATCACGCTCTGGAATTCGAGGTAATCGGCGGGATCGAGCTTCACCACTTCCTTGGCGAAACTTTGGGGCGTGTAGCTCTTGCCGTTGTAGGTGAAGCTCTCGGGCACTTCGCCGAGATAGGTGTCGAGCACCGCGTTCACGGCCTGGGGCCACACCGGCGTCAAGGTGCCTTTGTTCGGTGCCTTCACGATGGCATCGAGCATGGCCTTGATCACCTCCTGCATCTCGTTGGTCTGGTTCTTGGCATTGCCGAAGTTGAGGCCGGTGTACGCTTCATAGGGCATGATCCCGTGCTTGGCGTACATGTTCACCACGTCGTGCGCGATGCCGCCATCACCGTAGTTGAGCGAACCGTGCATGCGCACGTAGCTGCGGGCCTTCTCCTCATAGCTCTTGCGGGCGATGTAGATCTTGCTCAGTGGAACGCTGGGCCCACCCTTCTTGATCATCTCCGATTCCAAGAACGAGCCAGTACTGTAGCTCCAGCAGGTGCCTGAGGAACCTTGGTCCTCCACCGGAGTGCCTGGAGTGGTGAGCACTTGCGTGAAGCGGAAACCGGTGGAATCGGCACTGTTGAGGCTGATCTTCCGGATGAGGTCGTCCTGCGCGGTGGTCTGGAGCGATAGTGCTGCACCAAGTGCGGCTACCACGAAAAGGTTGAGCGTGCGGTTCATGCGAGGGGTTCCCGGTGGATCGGGGCGTGCAAAGGAAACATTTCGAGCCCGTGATGGTTCCGCGGCTTTGGGACGAGCAGGTTGGAAAGGCATCATTTATTCTCCATGGAAAATATATACCTACCTTTGTGCCATGGATCGCCGGAACGCCCTACGCCTCCTGGCGCTGACCCCAGCCGCCGCCATGACCCTCCGCGAACTCGCCCATGCGACCGATGGTTTCCCCAGCACCCCAGCGATGCCGGTCCTCTTCCTTGGCCATGGCAGCCCCATGAACGCCATCGAGGACAACCCGTTCTCGCGCGAATGGCAGGAAATCGGTCGTGGCCTCCCCCGGC
>DAOORM010000509.1:0-1954 GCA_035389265.1 Flavobacteriales bacterium
TGCTCAGTTTGAAGTCCGGGACGTAGCCATTAACGGCGGTGATGGCGGCGCGCATGCTCATGGTCTAGGGGTTTGACGGGACCAAGGTATTGATCGCGGAAGAAGAGAAATTCACCTCACCCCCAGCCCCTCTCCCGGGGAGAGGGGAGCAGCTCAAATGAGCGCTTCCCGGATCCGGTCGTTCAGTTTGCTCAGCACCACCTCGCGGGCGGCCAGCACCATGCTCTTGATGGCGATGTCGTTGCTGATGCCGTGGCCGATGATCACATTGCCGTTCACGCCTAGCACCGGCAAACCGCCGTAATTCTCATAGTTGAAGCGGTGCAGGAAGGGGTCGTCCACGCCGTGCATCTCCAAGAGGTCGTGGAACCCTTCGATCACCTTGAGCACCACGTTGCCGGTGAAGCCGTCGCACACCATCACATCGGCCTTGTCGTTGAAGAGATCGCGTCCCTCGACGTTGCCCACGAAGGTGTATTGCGCCTGGTCCTTCATCAATTCGAAGGTGGCTTGGCGCAGGATGTCGCCTTTCTTCTCCTCCTCGCCGATGTTGAGCAGGGCCACTTTCGGTGCGCTCACGTGGTAGACGTGTTCGGCGAGCAATGAGCCGAGCAGGCCGAACTGCGCCAGCACATCGGCTTTGCAGTCGGCGTTGGCGCCCACATCCAACAGCACACCTACACCACCGCCCTCTTTGGGCACCAAGGTGGGGATGCATGGGCGGATGACGCCGCTGATGGGCTTCACGATGAAAATGCTGCCCACCAACATGGCGCCGGTGTTGCCGGTGCTCGCGAAGGCGTCGATCTTCCCTTCCTTCATCAGGTGGAAGCCGATGCTGATGCTGCTCTTCGGCTTGGCCTGGAAGGCTTTCGTGGGGTTGTCGCTCATGGTGATATCGTCCGTGCTGGGGACGATATCGAACAGGGAAGGGTCGGCGCCCTCCGCAGTGAGCAGTTCGAGGATGCGCGCTTGGTCGCCGATCAGCACCAAGCGCACATCGGCGGGTAGCTCACGCTGGGCCATGACGGCTCCACGCACGGGCACGACAGGCCCGTGGTCGCTACCCATGATGTCCAGTCCGATCCTCATGCGGCGAGGGCGGGATAGGAGAGTTGCAACACGGCGGCTTACTCGGCTGCTTCGCTACCAGAGACCACCAACTTGCCGTTGTAGTAGAGGTCTTCCCCCACTTTGTAGGCGCGGTGGCGCAGGTGCATCTCGCCCGTACCGGGGTCCTTGCTCAAGGTGGGCACACCGGCCACTTTGGTGCTCCGACGGCTGGCCGTGCGGGTCTTCGAGAATCGACGTTTTGGATTTGGCATGGCTCTACTTGCTTAGGCGTTCGGCTCCTTGTTCTGGAGGTCTTTCAGCACGGCCCAACGGGGGTCCGGCGTGGGTTCATGTTCTACGATGAGTTTGCTCAGCACCTTCTCCACCTCCGGGTCGCATTGCCCTTCGGCATGCACGTGGCGGATGGGGAGGGCCAGGCGCAGGCACTCGTAGATGTAATGGGTCAGGTTGATGCTGTGGGCCCGGTCGTCCAAGCTCACGAATTCGTCGTCGTCCGTCTCTTCGCCACCGGTGAGGCTGAAGATCTGGCGCTGGTCCCCTTCCACCGGCTGGTCCAGCGGACCATCGCAGCGGTCGCAATGCACATTCACGGTGCCGCGGGCCTTCAGGTGGGTCACGAGGAGGGTGGTGCTCTTGTCCAAGGTCACGTCCACCGTCACATGGCCGCCATCCCACTCCTCTTCGCCCGAGGCGTCGAAGAACGGCTGCTCCAACACGAACTGGAAGTCGTGCTGGCCGTCCTTCAGCCCGGTGAACTCGATGGTATGGTCCTTCAGGGGGTCCATAGGGTACTTTCCTAGAAATCAGCCTTCGCCATCCTCCCGCTACGGTCCCTCTACAGGCTACGGCTGATAAATCGGACCGCAAATGTAGCGGTTCC
>DAOORM010000510.1:0-1953 GCA_035389265.1 Flavobacteriales bacterium
CGAATTCTACTACGACGTGGACTTGAGCAGCATTCGCAAATGCTTGGGCCGGAAAGAGGTGTTCGATCGTGTGGAAGTGAACGGAGTGTACTCGTTCGTGCAAGAAGAACTCGGCCAGCTTTACGCCACACTGGAACCCACCGTTGATGGGTTCCAGTACGCCGAGGTCCACCTGGATAGCGCTGAGACCGCAGCACCGGTGCGTACCGTTCGCCTGCTGTTCGACACGGACAACGTGGTGCGCACGGATACTTCAGTGGTAGGCATGTGGGGGCGCGATGGATTGGTCACGCGGCTCTCGCGCTATGTGGAGTTGAAGCGTGCTGAATGATCACGCCATTCTTGCTCGCGTGCTAGCTGCGGCAGGCAGTTGCGCGGGGATGTCCACGATCCGCGCGGGCCGGATGGTCGGCGGGCTAGTGCCATTAGCCTGTGCGGTAGCCGACCATCCGGACTTTGATCGTGGGGCTCCCGAGCCGTAGGCGTGGGGATTGGCTCCACCTTTTGGCGAAGCAAAAGGTGGAAAAGAAACGCTACCGCTTCACGACATACCGCATCGCCACCGCCCCCGACCCGAACTCCTCGCGGCCCACCAGCTTCAGGTCCACCATCTTGGAAAGTCCCGCGAACAAGGTTGGCCCGCGACCGACGATGCGTGGATGCACCACGAACTGGTACTCATCGATGAGACCTAACTCAGTCAGCGCCATCGCGAGTTGCACACCGCCCACACCGATCGCTTTGCCGGGCTGCTGCTTGAGGTGCTGAACGAAGGTTGCAAGATCTCCCTGCACGAGTTCCGCGTTCCAATCCACTTCCTTCAGCGTGCTGCTCACCACGTACTTCTTCGCTGCGTCGATGGTCTTGGCGAACGGAATCATCCACGGTGCCATCCACTCCGGCCATATTCCGCTTGGTGGCATGCGCCACGCCTCCTCCATCATCTGATAGGTGATCCGGCCGAAGAGCAGGTCATCGCACCCGGCGATGTACTCCATGGCATTGCGGTGAAGATCCTCGTCGGCGATCCCGACGGTGTGGTCGTAGCAGCCATCCAAGGTGACGTTGAGGGAGAAGCGGAGGGGGCGCATGCTACGGGGTATCAAGTCTTTGGTCAGGCCGTTCTGCGGGCTTGGGTGGCCTGACGTGCGGGATCCTCCTCGCATCAGATGCTCCAATGGCGCGGTAGTTCACTCGAGCTTGAGTAAGACTCAGCCTGCCGTTTGGTCCTCCTCGAACTGTGTCTGCGTTGTGATCATCCTGTCCATCGTCCTCCCAGAAGCACACTGGACAGATCTCGAATACGTTCCTTTCACGGAGCGTCTTGCAGTAGCAACAGGGACAACGCAGCGGCAATTCGTTCACTCGACCAGCTACTTCGGCTCCCACAACTCCACCTTGTTCCCTTCCGGATCATACACCCACGCGAACTTCCCGTAGTCCTCATCCATGCGCTTGGGGTCGATGCGCACACCGGCTTCCTCCAGTTTCTTCATCAGGCCATCCATGTCCTGCACGCGCAGGTTCAGCATGAATTGCTGCTTGGCCTCGAAGTAGTCGCTGTCGCGCTTGAAGGGCGAGAACACCGTGGGTCCGGCATCCTGGTTCCAGACCCAGCCGTTCTCCTCGTTGTTGATCCCGAAGTGTTCGAAGTACCACTTCGATAAGGCCTTGTGGTCGTCCGAGCGGAAGAAGAATCCGCCGATGCCGGTGACGTGTCGTGACATGGGATGTGGGTTCGGTACTTCGAAGGTAGAAGCTTAATCCACCAGCAAGCGCTGCACGTGCGTGGTGCCGTTCCCATCCAGCAGCTGCACCTGGTAGAGTCCAGAAGACCAGTTCCGCACATCCAACGTGAAGGATGCGGCTAAGGTTGGACCATTCACGAACACCACCCGTCCGAGTGCATCCGTCACGGTCAGTTGCGCGTTGGCGGTTGGACCCATCGTCACG
>DAOORM010000511.1:0-1953 GCA_035389265.1 Flavobacteriales bacterium
ATTCACCTCGTGGCCACATGCGTCGCCCTGCATCCCATTTTCCGATCATCTGATCATCTAATTATCTGATCGGCCATGGCCCGCAAGCACCCCACCGCCCTCCCCTTCCTCTTCCTCACCGAGATGTGGGAGCGGTTCGGGTACTATTTGATGATCGGCATCTTCCAGCTGTACCTGATGGACCCCACGTCCACCGGTGGCTTGGCGATGGAACGCAAGGATGCGGCCGACATCTATGGCACCTTCATCGCGCTGGTCTTCCTCACGCCCTTCATCGGTGGTCTGTTGGCCGACCGTGTGTTGGGCTACACCAAAGCGATCTACATCGGTGGCACCTTGATGGGCCTGGGTTACATGGGCCTCGCCTTGCCGGGCATGACCGCCTTCTACACCTCGTTGGCGCTGATCATCGTGGGCAATGGCTTCTTCAAGCCGAACATCAGCACCCTGCTCGGCAACCTCTACAACGAGGATCGGTACCGAGCGCAGAAGGACAGCGGCTACAACATCTTCTACATGGGCATCAACGTAGGGGCCTGCATCTGCAACCTCTTCGCGGCCTACATGCGCAACAAGTACGGCTGGGGTTATGCGTTCGCTACGGCCGGTGTGGGCATGTTCATCGGTCTCGCGGTCTTCTATTTCGGCATGAAACACTTCCGCCATGCGGACGTGAAGAAACCCGCACAGAAAGAGGACATGCCGTTGAGCAAGGTCTTCGGCACGGTTCTATTGCCCGCCATCATCGTGGGCATGGGCGGCTGGGCTATCCCGGGCAACGTGTTCGGCAGCGACAGCACCGACGCGTTCATTTTCGCCACCATCCCGGTCATCATCTTCTACGTGGGCTTGTACCTGCGCGCGAGCATCGAAGACAAGAAACCGCTGGTTGGTCTGCTGAGCATCTTCGCGGTGAGCATCCTGTTCTGGGCCGTGTTCAAGCAGAACGGCACGGCGCTCACCACCTGGGCACAGTACTACACCGACCGTGAACTGCCAGCGGCCATCGCGCCCACGGCCAATGACTTGTTCCTGGCCGAACGTGTGGTGAACGCGAATGACACGGTGCCGCTCTACGACGAGGAATTCCGCTTGGTGAAGGTGGATGGCGTGGCGCAGACCGCATACGGTAAGCCCGTTTATTTCCAGAACCTGCAGCCGGAACTGATGCCGAAGGAGGGTGAGACGCTCTACCTGGGCAACACCGAGTTGTTCCAGAGCATCAACCCGCTGTGGGTGATCCTGCTGACGCCGGTGGTGGTCGGCTTCTTCGCTTTCCTACGGCGCCGGAACATGGAACCGAGCACGGCCAGTAAGATCGGCTGGGGCTTGCTGGTGAGCGCGTTGAGCACGCTGGTGATGGTGTGGGCCGTACGCATCTGCGACAATGGCGAGATCAAGGCCAGCAGTTGGTGGTTGATCGCCACCTACGGTGTGGTCACCATCGGCGAACTGATGTTGAGCCCGATGGGTCTTTCGCTGGTGAGCAAGGTGAGCCCGAAACGCCTGACCGCGCTGATGATGGGCGGCTGGTTCCTGAGCACGAGCATCGGCAACAAGCTGAGCGGTGTGCTCGCTAGCCTTTGGGACACCTACGCTGACAAGGCCAACTTCTTCTGGGTGAACTTCGCCCTGCTGATGGCCGCCACCGTGATCATGTTCGCCATGCTGCGTTGGCTGAACCGGATCATCCCCGAACAGAAATAACGCCGCCCTAGGACCATGGAACAAGCGCCTACCCTGCAACAGATCCGCGACTTCAAGGGCACCTACCCGAAGCAGCTCTTCTACCTATTCGGCACCGAGATGTGGGAGCGTTTCTGCTTCTACGGCCTGCGCGGCATGCTCGCGGTGTTCATGGTCACCGAGCTGGGCCTGGCGGAAAAGGCGGCCAACCTGCAGTACGGCGCCATCCAGGCCTTCGTATATGCCTTCACCTTCCTGGGCGGGGTG
>DAOORM010000512.1:0-1950 GCA_035389265.1 Flavobacteriales bacterium
TCACCGAGAGCATCTATCAGGAGTACGAACGGGGCCTGAAGCCGATCGAGGCGGCCTTCGTGGGTATCCAGAAGGTGTTGCCTGCGGTTATCAGCTCAGTGCTCACTACAGTGGCTGCCTTCAGTACCTTCTTCTTCATCGAAGGACGATTGGGTGATTTCGCTCCTGCATTGGCCTTCGTGGTGATCGCCACCTTGATGTTCTCGTTGATCGAAGCGGCCTTCATCCTGCCTGCGCACGTGGCGCACTCCAAGGGATTGAGCAGAGGAACGAAGAACCGCTTCGAACGCTACATGGATGGTGTGATGGCGAAGCTCCGGGATGTCCGCTACGCAAGGTTCTTCGACCGCATCATGCGCCACAAGATGCTCACCGTGGGCATCGCCTTCTTCTTGCTGGCCATCACCGTTGGCTCAGTGGGCGCGGGCATCATCCGCACCACCTTCTTCCCCGTGATCGAACGCGATGATGTGGCCGTGGACCTCGAACTCGTGGCCGGCACGCGAGAGACGATCGTCCTCCAAGAGCTGCAACGCATCGAGACCGTTGCGTGGGACATCAATTCCGAACTAAGCAAGGGGCGGCCAGACAGTGCCGAAGTGATCCTGAAGGTGCAGACCATCCTGGGGCCACGCCCGGAGCAAGGCAAGCTTAACATCATCCTGCTCGACGGTGAGAAGCGCGGCTTCAAGGCCGAAGAACTCACCAACCGCTTGCGCGAACGGGTGGGAGCGATCCCGGGTGTGGCCAACCTCACC
Source organism: Flavobacteriales bacterium (assembly GCA_035389265.1). GTDB lineage: Bacteria > Bacteroidota > Bacteroidia > Flavobacteriales_F > PHOS-HE28 > PHOS-HE28. The sequence goes on from DAOORM010000512.1 coordinate 759, forward strand.
TTCGGACTTGCAACACCCTTCGGAAAACCGGTCTCCGTGTCGCTCCGGAGCAACGACCTCGCCGAACTCAACGCGGCCAAGGCCGATCTGCGTGCCGAACTGCAGGAGCTGTCCATCCTCCGCGATGTGGTGGACACCGATCGCCCAGGCAACCGCGAAGTGGTGTTGGAGTTGAAGGACAAAGCCCCGCTGCTCGGGCTCACCATGCAGGACATCGTGGGCCAAGTGCGTCAGGGATTCTTCGGCCTGGAGACCCAACGCGTGCAACGTGGCGAGGATGAAGTGAAGATCTGGGTGCGCTATGCGGAAGGTGAACGAGCGTCCTTGCGTGACCTGGAGGACATGCGCATACGCACCGCCGATGGTCGCCAATTCCCCTTGAGCGAACTGGTGAACTACCGGATCGAACGCGGCATACGTGCCATCAATCACCTGGACGGGAAACGAGAGGTCCGTGTGGAGGCCGACCTGGCGAACAGCGGGCAGAGTGCTACCGATGCGCAGAGCGTGGTGGCCGAGGAGATCATGAAGCCGCTGTTGGCGCGGTATCCCGGACTCAGCTACAGCTTCGAAGGGCAGGGCGAACAAAGTCGCAAGGTGGGCACATCCGCCGCGCGCATCATGCCGATCACGCTCATCGTCATGTTCGCCATGATCGTGATCACCCTGCGCAGCTTATGGCAGATGCTCGCCGTACTGCTCTGCATACCGCTTGGGTTCATCGGAATCGGCTGGGGTCACTGGATCCATGGGGTGCAGATCAGCCTGTTCTCCTTCTTTGGCATGATCGCGCTCATCGGTGTGATGGTCAATGATTCCCTCGTTCTGCTAAGCACCTTCAACGACAACATGAAGACCGGGATGACCTTCAATGCTGCCCTGCGCGACGCAGCACTCTCGCGACTGAGGCCCATCCTGCTCACCTCGCTGACCACTGTGGCTGGCCTGCTCCCCATCACACTGAACAAGAGCTTCCAAGCCCAGTTCCTCATTCCCATGGCCGTTACTGTTGCCTACGGACTCGCCATCGCCACCTTCGTCACCTTGTTCATCCTGCCCGTGCTCATCGCTGCGTTGAACGAAGCGCGGCGCTTGTTGGGATGGGCATGGAACGCCCAATGGCCCACGCCTGAAGCCGTTGAACCCGCCGTGAAAGAACTGCCCTATGAGAACCTGGAGGATACGCGTCACT
>DAOORM010000513.1:0-1948 GCA_035389265.1 Flavobacteriales bacterium
TCCGGTGCCGGGCGCGCATCCGCAAAGAGGACAACAAGACCTTGGTGATCAACGAGATCCCCTTCGGCACCACCACCACTTCGCTCATCGAGAGCATCGTGAAGGCCAACGAGAAGGGCAAGATCAAGGTGCGGCACATCGAGGACAACACCGCCGAGAACGCCGAGATCATCATCCACCTCGCGGCCGGGGTCTCGCCGGACAACACCATCGATGCGCTGTTCGCCTTCACGGATTGTGAGGTGAGCATCGCCCCGAACGCCGTGGTGATCGAGAGCGACAAGCCGCGTTTCGTGGGTGTGAACGAACTATTGCGGATCAGCACCGACAACACCTTGCGGCTGCTGGAGCTGGAGTTGAGGATCAAGCAGAAGGAACTCGAGGAGCAATGGCACTTCGCTTCGTTGGAGAAGATCTTCATCGAGAAGAAGGTGTACCGCAAGATCGAAGAGGCCGAGACCTGGGAGCAGGTGATCGCCTTCATCGACAAAGGCTTGAAGCCCTACGTGCAGGAGCTCAAGCGACCGGTGACGGAAGAGGACATCGTGCGCCTCACGGAGATCAAGATCAAGCGCATCTCGAAGTTCGACGGGTTCAAGGCCGACGAGCACATCAAGCAGCTGGACGAACAGCTCACGGAAGTGAAGCGGAAGCTGGCCCACCTGGTGGACCATGCCGTGGACTACTTCAAGGAGCTGAAGAAAAAGTACGGCGCGGGCCGCGAGCGCAAGACCGAGATCCGTCCGTTCGACACCATCGTGGCCACCAAGGTGGCGGTGGCGAACAAGAAGCTCTACATCGACCGCGAGGAAGGCTTCGTAGGCTGGAGCCTCCGCAACAACGAGTTCGTTACCGAATGTTCCGAGATCGATGACATCATCGTGTTCCGCCGCAGCGGCAGCATGATGGTGACCAAGGTGGCCGACAAGAAGTTCATCGGCAAGGGTGTCATCCATGTAGACGTCTTCAAGAAGAACGACGAGCGGATGATCTACCACATGATCTACCAGGACGGCACCAAGGGACCGTACTACATGAAGCGCTTCGCCGTAACGGGCATCACGCGCGACAAGGAGTACGACCTCACCAGCGGGATCGCCGGTTCAACGGTGGAGTACTTCACGGCCAACGCGGACGGTGCGGCTGAAGTGGTGCAGGTCTCCCTGCGTCCGCGCCCGAGCCTGCGCAAGACCAAATTCGATGTGGACTTCGCGCAGTTGAGCGTGAAAGGCCGAAGCAGCAAGGGCAACTTGCTCACGCGGTACATGATCCAGAAAGTGGTGCAGAAGGAGCGCGGCGGCAGCACGCTCGGTGCCATTCCCATCTGGTTCGATGAGACGGTGCGCCGCTTGAACGATACAGGTCACGGTCGTTATTTGGGCCGTTTCGCTGGAGAGGACAAGATCCTCGCCATCACCCGCAGTGGCACCTATCATTTGTATCCGTTCGCGCTGAGCACGCACTTCCCCGATGATGCCCTCACTGTGGTGAAGTGGGATCCGAAGATGGTGGTGAGCGCTGTGTATTGGGAAGGGGAGAAGGAGCAGTACCAGGTGAAGCGCTTCGCCATCGAGCCCGGCAAGGATCCGGTCAGCTTCATCACCGAACACCCGAACAGCAAGCTCACCTTGCACAGCCTGTTACCCCATCCACGGCTGCGCGTGAGCTACGATAAGCGGAGCACGGACCGTCCCGAAGAGGAACTGGACCTGGAAGAGTTCATTTCGGTAAAAGGCGTGAAGGCGCTCGGCAACCGATTGACCACGCACAAGGTGAAGGAACTGGACCTGCTGGATCCCGTGTTCGTGCCGATGACGCCAGAATTGGAGGAGACGCAGAACATGCTGATCAGTGAGGACGAGATCGGCAACCTGGATGCACCCGAAGAGGAGGACCTGGAGGAAAGCCCGATGGCCAAACTGAAGCGTGCACAGGCCAAGGCGGCCAT
>DAOORM010000514.1:0-1940 GCA_035389265.1 Flavobacteriales bacterium
TGGTCTGTTGTGTTACGAGAGCGCATTGCTACTTCTTCCGCTGGCCTTCATCGCAGCGAGGTGGCGCATCACCGAACAATGGGGTCAGCTGCGGGTGGGCCTCATCCTTCCGTTCATCGCAGGATCACTGTTCGTCGTGCTGCGCGCGTGGAAAGCGGATGCCAACGGGTATATCATCGGCACGCTGCTTCAGCACCCCTTGCTCCTATTCGCCAACGCGCCTAAAGTACTGGCGCGCCTATTCCTGCCGCCTGCCACGGATCCTTCCCTCCAGTTGCTGCGAGGCGCATTACTTGCCACCGCAATACTCATCGGCATCGTTTGGTGGTTGCGCTCGAAGCATTCCAAGATCGCGCGCCAGCAGATCGTCGTGTGGTGCTTGTCGATCCTGGTGGGCTGTTCGGTGGGTTACATCGCGGGGGTCAGCACCACCACCAGCGAGAGTGATCGTTTCCTCTATCTGCCTTCGGCTTTCCTATGCGGGCTGCTGGGCATGGTGATCCCGATGATCACCAACCGGACACTCCGCCATGGAACTGTGCTTTTCTTGGTCGCAGGGTGCGTCATCCTGTTGAAGCAGAACCATGCCAATTGGACCGAAGCTTCGCGGATCACCCGGCTTTGTTTGGACGAACTTCCTCCAGCACCGCAGCACGGCGCACGTTGGGTGTATGGCCTACCCGGCGATCACCAAGGAGCCTTCATCTTCCGCAACGGATTCCCGGAGGCCGTGGCGTTGGCTGGAGGCAATGCGGATCAGATGGTCGTTGTTCCGCCGGAAGTAGGACCGGATGAAGTGCTGATCTCCGGTCTTGTTCATCGGGGGATGACGCGCAACATCCAGGCTGGCGATGTCTTCCTGATCTGGCAAGGTAGTGGGTACAGCGCACGCTGGAAGGACTGATGGCTCAGTAGGATCCCGGGCCGTCCCGAAGTATATTGTATCCAGAAACCCCTCTCCCATGACCATCGAACCCTCCACGCACGAAACGCGCTTAGCGACGATCGTAAGGCAACGACCGGATGTCCTCTTGATCCGTTACCACGAAGGGATCACCTTCGATAATGAGGGTATCGCCGAAGTGATCGGCACCTGCGAGCGCATAGCAGGACGCGAGGAGTTCGGCGTGGTGAGCGTGTTGCCGGAGAATGGCGAGATGAGTCTGGCCGCGATGCAGCAGGAACATAGCACGGAAGGCTTCGGCAGGCGGGTCAGAGCCCATACGATCGTGGCATTGGGAAGCTTGTTCCGCAAACTCACCGAGATCCATTACAACTACCACCCCCAAGACCACGAGGTGCGCATGTTCGGCACTATCGAGGAAGCGGTGACCTGGGTACAGGCACGGCTGGGTGGTGAGGCTGTGGCGTGATGTCTTTCTCGTTGAACACCGTGGGCTACTTTCATACCATCAATGATTCGGCTCATGTTCCACCGCCATAGCCACCATCGACCAGTGCAGCGCATATGCTCATTGCTGACCGTACTAACACTTTCTCTTTCCGCATCGGCACAGGATAGACCACCTTTTCGTGGCTTCTTTCTTGGCGTGGGTGTAGGCCAGGACGTTGGTGGCCTTCCAGGTGCCCGGGCGACTTATTGGGTGGCGCCGTACCTGAGCGGCTTCGTGGGTGGTGGATGGGCCCTTGTGGGTGGTGGTTGGAATGCCGGTGTGGAATTGCGTGTCCCCTCTGAAGGAAGGACGCAGCCCTTCGTTACAGGCATGTACGGTTATAACGGCGTTATCAGGATCGAAGGACTGGATAAGTTGAACGGCATCTACCTGGGCCCGACGGTCGGTGGTGGGATCATGGTACAACAACGCCAGAACCGCAATTACTGGCGCTTCTCCCTCAACGTACCCTTCCGATCACAGGAGATGCTGGATGCGTGGGAGGCCATCAAAGCAAGGCCCGATGTGAGGATCGAAAGCGACCTC
>DAOORM010000515.1:0-1930 GCA_035389265.1 Flavobacteriales bacterium
ACGCGGGACTTACGTTCAGTGTGCCCTTGTTCGATGGCGGTCGCATCAACACGCAGACCGAAGCGGCCCGGTTGCGGGCGGAGAATGCGGCACTGGCCGAGCAACAAGCCCGCCTGCAGGTGGAGCGGGATGTGCGCAACGCCTTCACCACGTGGCGCAGCCAACGCGAAGTGATGCGCATCCAAGGCGATGCCGTCACCACCGCGAAGCTCAATTTCGACCGCACGCGTGAACTCTTCCAAGCGGGCCAACTCACCGGCCTCCAGTTCCGACAGGCGCAGCTTGACCTCGCCAATGCCGAACGCCAGTCCGTGGTGGCCGGCTTCGATACCAAGGTGGCCGAGTTGACGCTCTTGCGCGCCAGTGGTGGCCTGCTCGGAGCGCTGAACGTGCAACCCTGATCGAAGGCCGACGTGTGGATACTGCGAGGTTGAGCGCGGTCGTAGCGCGGCGCGGATGTCCGAATTTCGTTCATCTTAATCATGGTAGCGATGACCCAGGCAAGGAACATCCTCTTCGTTGCATTGACCTTTATGTACGCCGCGTGCGCCTCCGAGCCCAAGGTCGACGAGACCCCGGAGCAGAAGGAGGAGCGCGCCATGGACGAGGCGGCCGCCTGTGATCCGCTCGTAGGGGAGTTCCGCGACCTGATGGTGGACTACGAGAAAGCCCTCGGCGAAATGGTGGCCGCCAAGAAGGTGGATGCCGCGCGCCAGGAGGAACTCGCCACCAAAGCAAAGGACCTCAGCGATCGGATCGAAGCACGCGGGGAGAAGGCCCTTGGTGTGAAATGCTGGTCGGAGTTCAATACCATCGGCAAGACCTACGGCCCGCGCATCATGAAGCTCGGGATAGAAGTGGCCATGATGGAAGGCGGCATGCAAGGCATGGATCCCGCCTTGATGGAGCAGCTTCAGAAGGTGATGCAATGACCACCACAGCCGTTATCGCCGCCCACTTCCGCCATGTTCATTTCGGCGGTAATTGGACTTGCGTGAACCTGCGCGACACATTGAAGGATGTCACCTGGCAGGAAGCACTGCACACCCGCGAAGGATTCAATTCCATCGCCGTGCTCACCTACCACATCCACTACTTCGTACATGCCGCGCTGCAAGTGCTCGACGGAGGACCGCTCGATGCGCACGACAGCTTCAGTTTCATACATCCGCCGATCACCAACGAGGACGATTGGCAACAGCTGCTTGAAAAGGCATGGACCGATGCCGAACGCTTCGCCACCCTGGTGGAACAACTACCCGATGATCGACTGCACACCGACTTGGCCGATCCCAAGTACGGCACGTGGTACCGCAACCTGCATGGCATCATCGAACACACGCATTACCACTTGGGCCAGATCGTGATCTTGAAGAAGCTGATGCGATCAGATGATCAGAAGATCAGATGATCACCGAATGCGACAGCATCATTTTCGCAGACCCACGAAAATGATCTCGACACAACCATGCGCCGGTAACATTGCTGCGTTTGTGGGTTGTCTAGTAGGAAACCTTACGAAGGTTAATGAGTGCCCCCTCTGACAGAAGAACGCCGCGGAGGAAAATTCCACCCCGGCGTCCATTTTCTGATCTTCTGATCGACCGATCTTCTGATCAGTAGCAGTACTTGCCCTCCCCGATCATCTTCTTCGCGATCGCCTTCCGCAGTTCGGCCGTGTTCAGATTCGTGTTCTTGCTGAAGCGTTTCGCACCCATCAGCATCGCCTGGCGCTCATCGCCCTCAGCGAAGTTGTTCACGGCCTCCTTCGCGTACTTGTGGATGCGGTCCGCTGCATCGTGGATGTACAGCTGGCACATGGCGATCTGCTCGGCCACGTGCGCTGCTCCTTTCATGTCGGCGAGCTTCAACGTGCGCAACAACACGCTTTCCGCGAGGTAGGTGTCGATCACGATGTCCGCGATGTGCA
>DAOORM010000516.1:0-1926 GCA_035389265.1 Flavobacteriales bacterium
CCCAAATGCGCTGCACCCATTCCGGATGATCGATGTATGGATTCCGGTTGTTCTGTAGGCTGGTGTAGATCGTGTTGTTGCGTGCGACCTCCTTCGCGCTCACCGGATCCGTAAGGTGCCATTCCAACATCAAGCTCTCCACCCAGGGTAGGAATTCACCACCCGAGAGTACCGGCGCCGAGGACCAGTTCACGGCTTCGTCCCTATAGCGAGTGAGCATGTAGAAGTAACCGCGCGCCAGATCGCCCTTGTAGGCGTCGATGGGTTCGAACACCAAGCCACTGCAGCCGGGATAGTCGCACTGTCCCAAACGACCACCGTTATCCGCTTGAAAGGTCACACCTCCACCCACGACCCCATAGGGCCAGTTCGCCCTTTTCTGGTTCACCCAGGCATCGGTGGGGTACATGTGGAAGAGGTCCGTATCCGGACCCGGCACGCCATCGAACCAGCTCTGCGGAAAGGAGTGCTCGCGATTGAAACAATCCCCCTCACCATCGTAATTGCCACACTGGTCGGCGATGAAGTCGTATTGGTAGGTTGGTGTACCATCGGGCACGTCGGAGTAGATATCCCACACCTTGTTGTTCGGCTTCCGATCCGTGACCCCGAACGCGCTCCAAAGCGCACTATTGATCAGTACGGTATGCCCGTCGATGATATCGTGCAGGGCTTGGCGCATTGGCTCGCCGGTCAGCCCTTGCGCGCTGTCGTAATACCCCGCTGGCGGCTGGGCCGAGCAGAGCAGGGGAAGGCTGAATAGAATGGTCAGGTACGGCGCACGCATGGTTCAAAGGTATCGCAGACGCCCGGAGTGGCCGGGACGGGAACGGAAAAGGGGACCGTGAAGTCCCCTTTTCATGCGGACCGTAGGATCCCTTATTTCACTTTGTTCACGATGGCCGTGAAGGCTGCGGCATCCGTGTAAGCGATCTCGGCGAGGGCCTTGCGGTCCAACTCGATGTTCGCCTTCTTCAGCTGGCTCATCAGCACGCTGTAGCTTACGCCATTGAGACGGGCTGCTGCGTTGATACGCTGGATCCACAGACCGCGGAACTCGCGCTTCTTCAGCTTGCGGCCTACATACGCGTGCTGCAGACCTTTCTCCACCGTGTTCTTGGCGACGGTGTACACGTTCTTCCGGCGACCGAAGTTGCCTTTCGCCATGTCCAACACCTTCTTCCTCTTGGCGCGGCTGGCTACTTTGTTCTTACTGCGTGGCATGTTCCACTTGGGTTTTTGGGCGTGAGCGTTCCGCCTTTCGGCCGACTCTTGTGTGCTACACGTCCTGGTTAACGCTACCTATCTACCCGGTGCGATTGGGGTTCTCGTTCGGCTTAACCCTGGAGCAGATCCAGAATGGCCTTTTTGTCGCTGGCGTGTACCAGACCCTTTTTCGTCAGAGCCCGCTTGCGCTTGGTCTCCTTCTTGGTCAGGATGTGGTTCTTGAACGCGTTCTTGCGTTTGATCTCGCCGGTGCCGGTCAGTTTGAACCGCTTCTTCGCACCGGACTTGGTCTTCATCTTGGGCATGGCCTCTTCGGATTGTCATCCCGGCTTCGACCCGGGATCGCTTGTTTATCGTTTGCTACGGAGCGACGTGAACGCCGTCCCTACGTCATTTCTTCTTCTTCGGGATCAGGAACATGATCATGCGTTTGCCTTCCAGCTTCGGCATGCTCTCTACCAGACCGATATCCTCCAGGTCCTGCGCGAACTTCAACAACAGGATCTCGCCGCGCTCCTTGAAGACGATGCTGCGACCACGGAAGAACACGAAGGCTTTCACCTTGTGGCCCTCTTCGAGGAAGTTGCGGGCATGCTTCAATTTGAAGTTGACATCGTGTTCGTCCGTGTTAGGTCCGAACCGGATCTCCTTCATCTCCACGGTGGCCTGCTTGGCCTTGATCTCCTTCTGCTTCTTCTT
>DAOORM010000517.1:0-1924 GCA_035389265.1 Flavobacteriales bacterium
CCACGAAATAGGGCCCCGATTGCATAGGCGCGGTTGCCAAACTGCTCAGGCAAAGAGCTTCGACACCCGGCACATTCCCATTCCCGAAAATACTCTCCGCGCTCAGGTTCTGCCAGCTCGCGTTACCATCGGCATCGCTGGTGAGGAGTTTGGATGTGGCTTGATTGCCGTCCTGGTACTTGATACCGCCCACTACGTGCAGCGTAGTGTCCGGTGCCGTGGTGCCGATGCCCACGCGTTTGCCATCGTTGTGCAGGGTATCGCCGCTCAGCACCCACCCCGGTGTACCGGCCAGGCCGGAGAGGTCCACGCCGTTGCCACCGGTGATGTAGAGCGTGTCGTTGCTCAGCGTGAGCGTTTGCGGTACGCTGGTGGTGCTGCTGTCGCTGGTGAGCGCATGCATGGCGAAGGGCACCGCCTTGAAAGGCCCGCCACTGAGGAAGGTGTAGTTGGTGCCGCCGGTGACATCTACCGCCACACTGTACGTGATGGGTTGTCCGCTGGCCCACTCCACATCCGCAAACGTGGCAATGGCCGAGCCGCCCACCGGTGTGCCCTGCCCGATGGTGAGGGCGATGAGGCCATAGGCATCGGTGGTGGCGCTGTGCGTTTCCACGTAGGTGTCCGTGGGGCCTACCTGTATGGTCACCTGCACGCCCACGAGTTGTGCGGGCACGGGGTCGCCCACATTGTCGCGTACCACGGCCTGGTAGCTGAAGCCACTGAAGTTCTGCGCGATGCCATGCACCCCAAGGAGCAAGGCGAAGGCGAGCAGCAACGAACGGAAGGAATGCGTAGAGAGCATGGTGGTCGGTTAGGGTGAGGCAAAGCAGCCTCACCAGCGCGCGCCCATCAATCGTTCAAACCAATGACCTTGGCGCGTCGGCATCATTGGATTCAATGATGTGCGCCTCCCATTCCGCTTGCGCGGCGTATGTTGCCAGAACGTATGGGCTTTCTCTCCCAGCTCCATCCACAACGCATGCGTGGACTAGTGCATGCGCTCCTTGTTGGCGCGCTGTTGTGCGGCGGTTTTGCCCATGCCCAACTGGATACCGTCGAGATCCACCTCGATGCCATCACCGTGCAGGATGGCCTGCCCATGGGTTATGTAATGGCCGTGGCGCAGGACAGCACGGGCTACCTCTGGCTCGGCACGAACGATGGATTGGCGCGCTACGATGGATACGAATTCACCGTGTTCCGCCACGATGCGATGGACAGCAGTAGCATCGGCGCGAACCGCATCAACAGTTTGTTGGTGGATCGTGAAGGCTACCTATGGATCGGATTTTCGCCCTTCGGTCTGGACCGTTACGATCCGCGCACCGGTCGCTTCGCGCATGCGCGGGCGAATAGCCTGGACGCTAATGTTCTTTCCGTGCCGTTGGCTCATCTCTGCCAAGATGCGCTTGGGAGGATCTGGATGACCGCCACGGTCCCGTATGCGTGGTCCGCATTCGTGGTGGATCCTGCATTGTCTGGCCCGCTGGTCGTGAAGGATCCATGCGATCTGCAACAGTCAGTGCGTCCTTTGCACAACGCCACCACGATCATCGGCCCCGGCGGCGATCCGTGGTTCACCAGCCCGGATACCATTCGCTGCGCACATTACGCAAGCGATGGCTCGGTCCAGTTGACCGATCACCGGCACAACATCTCTGGGCGCATGGGCGATGGGATCCGGCAGTCCCCGAACCTGCTGGCCGATCCCATGAGCGGCGCCATGCTGGTGGTAGAGCCCGGTTCCCTTACGCGGATGAGCGCAGGCAAGGCCGTTCCAGTGGATACGATCCACTTGCCTGTAGCCTATCACAAGAAATCCGAACTGCTCGATCGGCGCGGTCGGATATGGGCGGACCGTGTCACGGAATTCGATGCGCGGATAGACGTGGCTTCCGGGAGAACGGAGGTGATGAAGACC
>DAOORM010000518.1:0-1921 GCA_035389265.1 Flavobacteriales bacterium
TCGGGTCAGCGTTCGCCATACAACGGGAGGTCCGTGTTCCCCCCGGATAGCACTGGGCACTACCGGTTGCTCATCGGCGGCCACTTCCATGGAGCCAGCACAACCACTTCCGGTTACCCAGCAGGTACGGTCCTGGCCAGCATCGATGCCATCAACGCCTCGGGAGCGAACGTCCTATTGAGTACGGGCGACCTGTTCCTACAGCCTGATCGCGACAGTGCACGGTATGTGTCTTCATTCTTCTCAAAGCTCCACGTGCCCCTTTTCAATGCGCCGGGCAATCACGATCTGGAGGGTAGGTCCTTCCGATCGCCCATGCCACAGCGGATCGATATGGGTGGCGATCGGATACTCTTGTTCGACACCGAACGGGACGATAGCGATATCAAGGGCGATCAATTGCAGGCCCTGAACGAGGTGGTCCAAGAGGCTTTGGCAGGTTCGGTGCGAAGGATCTTCATCGTGACCCACCGCCCCGTGTGGGCCGAAGAAGAAGAGCGCTATAGCAGCTTGTTCTCTGGTAATACACGGTCGCTCACGGGCAATAACTATGTGAAGGAGGTACTGCCGCTCCTTCGCCAAGCCGCAGCGCGTTCAGAGGTCTTTTGGATCAGCGGCAGCATGGCCGGTCGTGCGCCCGCCAGCTTGTTCTTCCAGCCTCACGAACCCAATATCACGTATATCCAATGTGCGGTGCGGGACCGCTTACGTGATGCGCTCCTACAGGCTGATATCACATCATCCGGCATCAAATGGTCATTGCTTTCCCTCACGGGTGAAGAAGTGAAGCCCGTTGAGCTCTATGATGCGGAATGGTGGCGGGACCAGCAGGGAAAGCCCGAGACGTTCCATTGGCGAAGGATCCCGTACCTCGTCAAGAAGAACGTCACCAGTCCCTCTTTCTGGTACGGAGCAGGGGCGATGGTGCTCCTCGTGCTGCTCGCACTGTTCAGTGTACGCCGTCTGCGTGGACGTTGAACCTGACGTTCGGGAGGGTCCTCTGGCGGGTTGGCGTGGCCGTTCGGCCGTGCATGGGTTGGAACGGACAACCTGTCGCACACGTGCGCGTCTTCCGCGTCTAGAGGGCGAAGTGCTCCGCTGATCGATGTACGCTCAAGTCGCGATCAAGGCGCAACCACTAGATTTACCGCCTCACGAGAGAACATGGCAAGGATACTAGTGACAGGAGGGGCAGGGTTCATCGCCAGCGATCTGGCCCTGAAGCTCGCCGACGATCCATCGAACGTGGTGGTGGTGGTGGATAATCTGCTCACCGGTGATGTCGGCAAAGTGAAACATCCTGCCAAGGCGAACCTCCACTTCATCAAGTGCGATGTCAACCGCTTTGAGGACATCAGTGGAGTATTCTACGCATATCGGTTCGACTACGTCTTCCATTACGCGGCCACGGTGGGGGTTAAGCGGACCACGGACCATCCGGTGATGGTGTTGCGCGACATCGATGGTATCCGCAACGTGCTCGATCTTTCGAAGAACACGGGCGTGCAACGCGTGCTTTTCTCCAGCAGCAGCGAGGTGTACGGCGAGCCCGTGGAGATCCCGCAGAACGAACGCACCACGCCGCTGAACTCCAAGCTCCCCTATGCCATCGTGAAGAACATCGGAGAAGCCTTCCTTCGTTCCTACTACAAGGAGTATGGGTTGGAGTACACCATCTTCCGTTTCTTCAATACCTATGGCCCCAAGCAGAGCCGCGATTTCGTGGTGGCAAAATTCCTGCGTGCTGCCTTGGCCAATGAGGACATCACCCTGTTCGGCGACGGACTCCAGACGCGCACCTTCTGCTACATCGACGACAATATCGACGCCTGCCTTACCGCATTCCATAAAGGACAAGTGATGAACGATGTGGTGAACATCGGGTCCGATGACGAGATCACCATCAAGGCCCTCGCCGAAC
>DAOORM010000519.1:0-1915 GCA_035389265.1 Flavobacteriales bacterium
AGAGGGTTCCATTGAAGCGGAACAGGCCACCACTGAAGCCGAACCAAAGCGTGCCCTCGCTGTCCTCCAGCACTGCCTGAACGCCGAAGTTCTTGGTCAGGTCCGGCCGCTCGGTGCGATCGAAGAGCGTGAAAGCGCTTCCATCAGTCCTGAGCGCGGTCGAAGGATCGTAGCGGTAAGCGCCCACGCCCACGGCACCGACCCATACCTGGCCGGAGCGCAACGCGTACACCGTGTAGATATCGTTCGCGGTAAGACCCTTCACATCTTCGAAACGCGTGAAGCTCTTGCCATCGTAACGACTGAGTCCGCCTTCCTTGATCGACGGAAAGTCCGAGGTGATGGAACCGAACCACAGGTTGCCGTCAGCATCCTCCGCGATGCTCGCGACGTTGTTGCTGCACAGTCCATCCTTTTTGGTGAAGTGCGTGAATGACTTGCCGTCGTACTTGGTCGCGCCATACCCATCTCGCCCGAACCAGATGTTTCCCTTGCTGTCCTGGATGATGTCCCAGATCTTGCCCTTCACCCACTTGTGCGAGGGTTCCTTGATCGTCGGCACGGGGATGTCGAAGGGCTGGAAACGCGTGCCATCGAAACGGAACGCGCCATCGTTGGTGCCCGCCCATAGATCGCCGTTGCGGTCCACCAGCAATACACAGCCCGGCCCGTGCAGGCCCTCGGGGGTTTTGAACGCAGTGTACGTGGTGCCATCGAAGCGCGTGGCACCGTCGTGCGAACCGATCCAGATGTTGCCTTGCTGGTCCTCCACGATGCTGGAGGACACCATGTCGGCCAGGCCATCCTCCGTGGTGAAGTAGCTGAGCCGTTCCCCCGGAACGACCGACGGCGTTGGTGAGTAGCGGATCACGCCATCGCCCACCGTGCCGAACCAGAGGTTGCCTTTGCTGTCCTCGAGGGCCGCCACGATGTAAGCACTGAGCTGTGCGGTGTCCACGGGTGCCAAGGCCTGCTCGGCAGCAGGGTCGTTCCGGGCATCAGCGGGTGATGATGGTGTCTGCGCGCTGCAGGAAGCCATGCTCAGTGCGAAGGCGATCAGCGGGGAAGCGATGGTCAAGGTCCGGTGGTGCATGACAGCGGGAATCTTGGAACAAGGTAGGAGCGTCATCACCGGCCGGGATGAAAGGGATGCACAAGGATCGTTAAGTCGATCTTCCCTTGCTGCCCAGGGCCTTCCGCACTGACGCAGACATCAGCGACTTCATTTGCGTGATGGCAACACCGTTCAATTGGCGCAAGCGTTCAGGAGCATCCAGGCTTTGGCGGATGAGGAGCGCGTTGATGCTTTCCATGTTCGACAGCACGACAAGCTGTTCCAGCGTCGCATGGTCGCGCATGTTGCCGGGCAACTTCGGGTTGGTGGACCTCCATTCAACTGCGGTCATCCCGAAGAGCGCCATGTTGAGCAGATCGGCTTCGCTGCTGTACACGCGGGTCATCTGCTCCCTGTTCAATACCGGTGGCAACAAGTGCTCCTTGATCGCATCGGTGTGGATGCGGTAGTTCACCTTGGCGAGGGTGCGCTGTAGGTTCCATTCGAGCGATAGGTTGCTGGCCTCAGCCTCCTTCAGCCGTTGGAACTCGGTGATCAAGTAAAGCTTGAACTCGGGGCTCAGCCAAGAACCGAACTCGAAGGCGATGTCTTTGTGGGCGAAGGTGCCGCCGCCGCGCCCAGCCTTGGAGTAGATACCGATGGCCCCGGTGGCTTCCACCCATTTGGTCGGAGAGAGGGAGAACCTGTTCAGTCCAGCCTCTTTCATAAACCTATCGAATTCGAGAGGTTTAAAGTCCGGGTTGTTCAGTTGCTCCCAGATGCCGAGGAACTCCACGGTGTTCTTGTTCCGCAGCCAGCCGTAGAGCACGGTCTCATCACCGAAGCCTTTGATCATGTCGG
>DAOORM010000520.1:0-1909 GCA_035389265.1 Flavobacteriales bacterium
TACAGTTACCTGGAAGGATGGGAACAACTCGTCCACGCTATCAATGAAGCTTTCGCCAATCCTCGCGAGATCAACATGGACCTGGTGGATGCCCAACAGGCCCGCCGGGTGCTGGACCGCTTGGTGGGTTATGAGCTCAGCCCCGTGCTCTGGCGCAAGGTGAAGCCCAGCTTGAGCGCAGGCCGTGTACAGAGCGTCGCGGTGCGCATCATCGTGGAACGCGAACGCGAGATCCTCGACTTCAACAGCAAGAGCGCCTTCCGGATCACCGCGGTGTTCACCACCAGTACCGGTGCCCAGGTGAAGGCGGAACTGCCGGCGCGCTTCGCCACCGAACCGGAGGCCATGGAATTCCTCCAAGGCTGCATCGGCGCGGCCTTCACGGTGAACGCCGTGGAGAAGAAACCCGGCAAGCGCACGCCCGCCGCACCGTTCACCACATCCACTATTCAGCAGGAAGCCAGTCGCAAACTCGGCTACGGCGTGGACCGCACCATGCGCATCGCCCAAGGGTTGTACGAGCAGGGGCACATCACCTACATGCGTACCGATTCGGTGAACCTGAGCGAAGGCGCCATCGCGGCGGCCGAGGCCCAGATCAGCACCCAGTACGGCCCCCGCTACAGCAAGCCGCGCCGCTACACCAGCAAGAGCAAAGGCGCGCAGGAGGCGCACGAAGCCATCCGCCCAGCGGATATGATGGTGCGCAATGCCGGCGCCGACCGCGACGCGGAACGCCTCTACGATCTCATCTGGAAGCGCACGCTCGCCAGCCAGATGGCCGATGCTGAACTGGAGAAGACGGTGGTCGACATCGCGATCAGCTCCCGTCCCGGACAAGCCCTGAAGGCCTCTGGTGAAGTGATCCTCTTCGATGGTTTCCTCAAGGTCTATATGGAAGGCAAGGACGATGAGGACAGCGAGGAGCAGGAAGGCCTGCTGCCCGACATGAAGCAAGGCGAGAACCTCGGCCTGCGCGAGATGATCGCCACGCAACGTTTCGATCGGCCGGCACCGCGCTACACCGAAGCCAGCCTCGTGAAGAAGCTCGAAGAACTGGGCATCGGCCGCCCGAGCACCTACGCGGCCACCATCAGTACCGTGCAGCGCAAGAACTACGTGGTCAAGGAGGACCGCGAAGGGACCAAACGGGCCTACCGCGTCCTCACCCTTGCCGAGAACGCCATTACGGATGTCACGGCCACCGAGAACGCCGGCGCTGAGAAGCAGAAGCTCTTCCCAACCGATATCGGCATGGTGGTGAACGACTTCCTCGTGGAGCACTTCCCCACCGTGGTGGACCTCAACTTCACCGCCAAAGTGGAAGAGGAGTTCGACGTGATCGCCGAGGGCAAGGAGAATTGGCGTGCGATGCTCGCCCGTTTCTACAAGCCGTTCCACGAGACCATCGGCACGGTCCAGGAGACCGCCGAACGCGCCACAGGTTCCCGCGAATTGGGCATTGACCCAGCCAGTGGCAAACCGATCATCGCCCGCATCGGCCGCTTCGGTCCCATGATCCAGATCGGTACCGCGGAGGATGAGGACAAGCCCCGCTTCGCCAGTTTGCGTAAGGATCAGAGCATCCAGAGCATCACCTTGCAGGAAGCGATGGACCTTTTCAAACTGCCGCGCACGCTGGGCGAACGCGATGGTGAAGTGGTGTCCGTGGGTATCGGACGTTTCGGACCTTATGTGCGTTTGGGTGCCACCTACGCCAGCCTCACGCCCGAAGATGACCCGCTGGAGATCGACCTGCGCCGTGCCGTTGAACTGATCGACCTGAAAAAGGTGGCCAATGCCACACGTGATCTCGGCGAATACAAAGGCGAGATGATCGTGCAGGGCCGCGGCCGATTTGGTCCCTTCGTCAAATTCGGCAAGGTGTACGCCAACGTCCCCAAAGCGG
>DAOORM010000521.1:0-1908 GCA_035389265.1 Flavobacteriales bacterium
GAGAAACTGACCAGCGACTTCGATACGCCGCTGTCCCAAGTAGGCGAAGCGCGCGCCCAGGCATTGGCCGAGAAGCTGGCGGACACTGGCGTGCAGCGCATCTACGCGACGCAGCGCCAGCGCACGCAACAGACCGTGGCACCCCTGGCCGAGCGCATGAACTTGGAGGTGGTGGTGCTGGAGCCCAATGCGGTGGATAGTCTTGTTCGCCGTATCAAGCAAGAAGATCGGGGCCGCGTGGTGCTCGTGGCCGGGCACAACAATACGGTGCCTGCCATCGTGCAAGGCCTCTCCGGTAAGGCCGTGGATCCGATCCCGGAGCAGGTGTTCGATCGGCTGTACCGGGTGGAACTTCCCGAACAAGGAGCACCGATAGTGACCTTGCTGAACTATGGGGAACCCACGCCCTGATCAGGCGCCTTTCACCTCCTTCAGCAGTTTCGCGATGTCGCCGATCAAGCGGTCCACGTCCTTCACGCTGGTGCCATCGTAGAAGCCGCGGATGCGGCGCTGCGGGTCCACGAGCACGAAGTTCTCGGTGTGCACGAAATCATCGGGACCACCGTCCCCTTCGTCCATGGCGGCGAAGTAGCTCTGGCGGGCCAACGCGTAGATCTGCTTGCGGTCGCCGGTGAGGAAACGCCAGCGCTTGGGGTCGGCGTTGTGCAGCTCGGCATAGGCGGCCAGCACCGGCACGGAATCGATCTCCGGAGTAACGGAATGGGAGAGTAGCATCAGCCCGTCCTCATCCTTGTAGGCGTCCTGCACCCGTTCCATCTGCACGGTCATCTTCGGGCAAATGGTGGCGCAGGTGGTGAAGAAGAAGTCGGCGACGATGATGCGTTCGCCTACATCGTTCAAGGTGTAGTGCCCGCCGAACTGATCGATCAGGTTGAAGCCGCTGATGTGGTGCTCGCCCTTGGCGCCTTTCACTGCAGGATCCACCAGGCGTTGATCGAGCTGGTTGGGATGGTAGACGGGCAGTTCATCCGACGGCCGCAGGAAGAGATAACCGATACCGATGGCCACCACGGCGATGGCGAAGAAGAGGGCGATACGGAGGGTGAGCGAACGGTTCCGCGAACGGTCCATGGTCAGGTCTTGCGCAGGTTGATGCCGTAATCCACGGCAAAGATGAAGCGGTATTCCGGAGCGAAGACCATGCGTTCTCGATCATGCACGATACCGAAGCCCAAGGCGTGGCCATCGGCGATGTTCCATTCGCTGCCGAGCTTGTAGCGCGTGCCGAAATAGGAAAGGCCTTGGAGTCCAGCCCAGGTGAAGAACTCCACGCTGAACTGCGGGTCGAGCTTCCACTTCGGGATGTTGTAGCCAGCGATGAACTTGTTGCGCAGCACCTCGCGCACATCCCCTCTGTCGCGGAAGTTGTGCTGGTAGGTGAACCGGTAGGCCAGTTCGAAGCGGTCCACTTCGGTCTTGTATTGGACCATGCCGCCCAACCGTTGCCGGTTCTCATCGCCTGTGCGGTAGGCATACCGGTATTCACCACCGGCGGTGAGCTTGTCTGTGATCTTGTAGGTGGCGCCCAGGTCCAGGTAGAACTGGCGGCCTGCGAAGAAACTGTCGGCCGAGCGGTAGCCGATCTCCGTGCTGGTGCGCAACCGTTTCACCACCTCCTTACCCAGCAGACCTTCGAGCATGGATGGACGACCCTGCACGCCGAAGCTGGCCCAGAGCTCTTGCTTCAACTCGGGCCGCTGGCGCTCTTGTGCGAAGCCAGCACTGGCGCCAAATAGAGCACCGATAAGGAGGACTTTAGGCCACATCAGTAGCGTTCGATGAGGATGTCGCCTGTTGTGAGGATGTCCTTGTTGCCGTCGATCTCAAGCACACGGGTCACGGCTTTGTTCCCGCCATCACAATTGCGGCATTCGGAGCGCACGAACA